>JAZUHV010000321.1:0-5291 GCA_045641925.1 Butyrivibrio sp. | reverse complement strand
GAAAAGAAGCCTACTTACGTATTATTTCCGCACTATAATGCAAATTAAACCCTGTTAAACCGTAATGGTATCCATTTAAGCGATATACAAATTCCCTTATAATTTATATTGTAAAGACGACACTTTAAATTAGGGGAGATTGATAGGAGGTATCGCTTATGGGTAAATTTGGTACAATTACAGTTCACGGTGTAGACATGGTGGAAACCGGTAATCAATTGAAGAGAATGTGTAAGAGCAAGGGCATATCCGCGAAGTGGCTTGCGGACGCTTTGGAAATTTCGCCACAGGCTGTTTATAGCTGGTATCATGGCGAAGCACTTCCAAAGGTTGAATATGCCATCACACTCGCAAGAGTGCTGGAGGTACATGTAGAAGACCTCTACGTGGAATACCAGGTAGCATAAATACAAGCGGGGCGCCGAAGGGCGCGCCGCTTGTGCGTTTGCCATGATTGAAATGCGCGCCTGTTTTTGCTACGATAAGGATAATAATTTTGGAGGCAAACCGCATGGAAAAGGGCAAATTGCAAAAAAGAATGGATAGTGCGCGTGCAGACCGACAGGCGCGTCAGATGTTTATGCGTGCAAACGCAACGACAATCCTTACTTTAATCGGTGTAATTTTCACCATCACGGGTGCTCTGCAGCTTTTGCCGAGCTTTACGGACACCTTAAACGTTCTTTCGTTTATTCCTATTATTAGCTTTGCGGTGGTCGCCGTGATTGTGATTGCGGGCTATGTAGTGTGGACCATGACGGTAACCTATCATCAAAAAAAGGTGCAGACCACCATATTATCCAAGGTGAATCATGACCTTCGCCGTCAGCTGGTTTGCGGCCCAAAAGAAGCTGCAGATGGATATGAAATTCGTGTTTTTCGGTTTTTGGACCGTACCGGAATCGCGCAGGAAGAATATTATGTGCAAAGCGATTTGGTGGACCGCGCGTTATCCGGCGGAGCGCATATCCCGATGGAGGAGAAGCATCGCGCGTTTATGATTCCCAATGAGGTGAAGCCATACGTTCCAGCGATTTTAGGAAAAATTATTGATAAGAATAAAAAAACAATATTTAATAGTGAATTACTACGCCAGTCCACGCATTTGGGCTTGGAAAAACGTGGCGATGGAATGGTAAAATTTGAACCTGTTATGGTGCAGAAAACGGATTACTTTGCCGGTCAATGTACACATGAAACGGTTTATCATGAGTACTCAGATGACACCACTTTGGCCGAAAACTTTAAGGGCAGTCGCTTCTTATGTGCACAGGTTGAGGGAGCACAGGTGCTTTTGGATATGACACAAAGTCACTGTGCAAACTTTTTAGGTGCGTCTACATTGGTCATTACGAAGGATCAAAAGATGATTTTGGGGCAGCAGGGTGCTGCATCCATGGCGAATGCGCGTCGCTATGCACCATCCGGATCCGGGTCTGTCGATTATGCGGACGTGAAACACGCAGCAAAGCGATTTGCAAAGAAATTAAGGGAAGAGGAACGAAAACTATCGCTGGACGATGTGGTAATTTATGCGATGGAGCGTGAATTCTTTGAAGAAAGCTATAATGAGGCGCAGTATGACCAAATCCGGTCCAGCATAATCGGGTATGTGCGACTTCTGGAGCGTGGCGGAAAGCCGGATTTCTTTGGCGTGTCCTATGTGAATCGAACCTATGACGAGATTGTGGAAGCAGGAAACCAGAAGCGAACCAAGCTATTCAAACAAAAAAAGAATGATAAAGAGGCGGGACTGTCAGAAAGAATGATTCCGCTGGAATTTTCGAAAATAGAAGAAATTCCAGAAGTATTGAATCGCTTTTGCGAAGAAAAAAAGAAGGATGGAATGCTATCCATCCAGGTTCAGCTGATTGCGAATTTGTTAACAGCGATGCAAACGAATGGTAATCTGAAAGATTGCTTGACTGCGCTTGGTGTGTCCGAAGCGAAATAAAAAAGGCGGATTAAACAATCCGCCCCCATACTGCTGTAGCATCATCCAGGTCCTTGAGACGCGGGTACTGATTCATGGAATCTTCCGCGAGTGCGAGGGCCTTTAATTTTTCATAAACCTGCAAAGCTTCGCCCTTTTCTAAAAGGGACTGTAATTCGGCAGGTGTATAGGTATGATATAAGCTTATCAGTTCCTCAAAGCCATCCGAAAATAGTGAGAAGGATAATGGCAATGCCAGCTCGGATACAGGAATCGTTCCATGGACTGCCTTGTTTATGCCAGTGCCATAAGGGTTAAAAATGGCATAGCCCTCGGACTGATTCATTTGTGTACGATTAAAACGCAGGTTGTCTTTCGCCTTTGGAAGCTCCGTTATAAAAGAGGTGCCATTTTTGTGTGCATTTTCCAGTACAGACTGGATTACCGACTGATCACGCAGGGGAACGGTAGAATCCCGATAGAGGGAGGTCTTCTCTGCAGCATCCATAAGAACAATCGGCGCATCGCCCAATAAGTAGTATTCTAATGCTTCCGGCTGGACTCGAAGAATGGATACGCAGGCACTCGGAAAAAGATACTCTGCGGCATGATCCTCATATCCCATAGAAATCAATTCCTGCTTTAACCTGCTTGCACAGTCTGAAAGGATTTCCTCGATAGAGCGGGTAACATCCTCCAGAGGTTCGCGTAAAAGTTCGCAAAGTCGGACGGAAAGCCAGGCGGCATCGGAATTGGCATCGGTATGGTGGATTCCTTCTAAGCCGGTTGCGCCGTCAATTACGGCAACATAGGATTTCCCTATGAGAAAACTGTCTTCATTTGTGAGGTGTCCGGCATGTGTGAACCCGGACGGCTGTTCAAATCTCATAGGAGCTCCTTTCTTTGTTTTATTAGTATATCATAGGTTGATGGGTTGTTAAAGAAAACAAATCGGTTGATGAAATCTGCATAGATGGTAATATGGAATAAGAGGAAGGAAACGAGGTAAGCAGTATGCAGCTTTTGCAGGTGACGGACTTAAATAATCCCGCCCTGGCGGTTTATACGAAATTGAATGAGAACGGTTTAAAACGTATTTATGAGCCGGAACTTGGCTTATTTATCGCGGAAACGGACAAGGTCATTGCACGTGCGCTAGAGGCGGGCAATGAGGCGGTTTCGTTTTTGCTGGAGCAGGGGCTTACGGATAAATTTGCAGACCTGATTGCCAGTGCAGAGGCAGAGGGAAGGGATTCGGTGCCGGTATATGTTGCGGAGTACGAATTGCTGACGCAACTGACCGGGTATACACTGACCAGAGGTATTCTTTGTGCTATGCGTAGAAAGAACCCTGCAAAGCTTACCGAGGTGCTGCAGAATGCAACGCGTGTGATGGTTATGGAGGAAGTAATGAATCCGACGAATGTCGGTGCGATTTTTCGTTCCGCGGCTGCACTTGGAATGGATGCGGTGCTTCTGACGGAGGGCTGTGCGGACCCACTATATCGGCGTGCGATTCGCGTGGGAATGGGCACAGTATTCCAAATTCCCTGGACCTATCTTGAAAAAACATGGTTAACAGATTTAAAGGAACAGGGCTTTTGCACGGTGGCAATGGCACTGCGCGAGGACTCCTTTGCAATCGAGGAGGATGCGCTTTTAAAGGCAGAGAAGCTGGCTGTGATTATGGGTACAGAGGGCGAAGGTCTGCGGGAGGAAACCATTGCAGCCTGCGATTACACGGTGATGATACCGATGACACATGGCGTGGATTCTCTGAATGTGGCTGCGGCCAGTGCTGTAGCCTGTTTTGTTTTGGGAAAGGGAAGAAAAGGATGAAGAAGGCTTTATATGCTATAGTGCAGGTGGTTTGGGGCTTTTTACAAACCTTCGTCGGCTTTGTCATTTTCTTAGCGAATGCGAAGCGCCCACATATGAATTTTCATGGCGCGATTTGTACTGCCTGGAAATTAAAATCCAGTCTATCCTTAGGTCTCTTTATTTTTGTATCGGACGAATCGCTTGATTTGAGTCAGGAACTGAAGCCGCAGATGCGGGAGAATGCATGGTTCCAGCATATTGCGGTGCATGAGTATGGACATACCATTCAAAGTCTTATTTTAGGGCCCTTGTATTTGTTAATTGTGGGCATCCCGTCTTTTTTGTGGGCATCCTTGCCGTATTTTGAAAGATATCGCATCAAAAAGTCACGCTCCTATTATGATGCATATCCGGAATTGCAGGCCAATCGATTAGGCGAAAAAGTAACGGGAAAAAGGGCACCTGGCAGGAGTTAGTTGGCATGAATTTGCAGGAAGGCACACTGACCGCCGCGAAGCCCCTTGGAGGCACGATGGGAGTGGAAAACGATTGGATTACAGCAGGTACACAGGTCTGTAATTTGAATCTGCGATGCTGGAACCCCGGCCCTTAATAGATTGGTGCGGTTTGCCTCCCAGAGATTTAACAGGAATTTACCCTCGACTGGTTCGAGGGTTTCTTTTTGCCCATTTGCAGGGGTCACTATGCGCATTTTTGGGGTGAGAATGGTATCGAAAACCTCCCCACCATAGACCTCGGCAAACTGTGAGGCAACATCCTCGCCCACCTCATAACAGCTTTTACAAATAGAAGGACCAATGACGGTAATCAAATCCGCTGGACTGGTACCATAAGCCGTTGCCATGGCTGCCACTGTATTTTGGGCAATGTTATGCAGCGTTCCCTTCCAGCCTGCGTGGGACAGGCCGATGGCACGATGCACCGGATCTACAAAATATACCGGTACGCAGTCTGCGTGAGAGGTGACCAGACAAAGCCCTGGCTCGTTAGTAATCATCCCATCAATATCCTGAAAGTCACGGTCTTGTAAGATGCCCATTCCCTTTTTGGAGCCATCGACACGCAGCACATTTGCGGTATGGGTCTGGTCGGACATCAGCATATCCTCCACGGATATTTGCATAGCGTGGCCAATGCGGCGGAAATTTTCTGCAACCTTGTCGGCATCATCCCCTCTGGTAAAGGAAAGATTCATGGAACCGTAGACCCCCTCGCTGACACCGCCAAGGCGTGTGGAAAAACCATTGGTGAGCCAATCAAATTGGGACAATGCAGGAAATGTCACAAAAGGTACGGCGCGGTCCATAAAGATGGTGGTATGTGCGGTATGAGAATAAGTCAGCTCCATATAATCCTCCTGATAGGGTAACTAATACCATATATTGTGTTTATTTTACAATATATAGAACATATTGCGCAATATTTTGAGAAAAGAAACCGGCATGTGTTAAGTGCTAAGAAGAAATTGCCGATATAAGGAATGAGAGGAATTGGTGAAGTCGGAGGCCAAGCGGTC
>JAZUHV010000320.1:0-14214 GCA_045641925.1 Butyrivibrio sp. | reverse complement strand
TTTTTTTGCGGAAAAGCATTGACAAAAATATAGTCCGAAAAAACGTGCCAAAAGGTTGATAGTTTTCAGAAATATGGTATAATAGTCCTATCCGAAAGAGCAAATTATCAGACAATTTGAAAGGAGACTCCGAGTAGGCTTCTAACGGATAATTTTACTGTTAAAGGAGTTGGGTATTATGCGTTTCACTATCATTGGAAAAAATATTGAGGTTACAGACGGACTGCGTGAGGCAGTGAATGAAAAGCTTGGAAAGTTGGACAAATACTTCAGCAAAGAAGTTGAGGCCAATGTTACATTAAGCGTAGAGAAAGAGAGACAGAAAATCGAGGTTACCATCCCAGTAAAGGGAAATATCATTCGTGCTGAGGAAGTAAGCAATGATATGTATGTTTCCATCGACCTGGTTGAGGAAATTATTGAAAGACAGCTTCGCAAGTATAAGAATAAGATCATTGATTCCAAGCAGGCAGCTGCTGAATTCGCAAGAGATTATATCGAAGAAGATTACGAAGACGAGTCTGAAATCAAGATTGTCCGTTCTAAGAAATTCGGTGTAAAGCCGATGGATGCGGAAGAAGCTTGTATCCAGATGGAATTATTACAGCATAACTTCTATGTATTCCTGAATGCAGAAACCGACGAAGTAAATGTTGTTTATAAGAGAAAGAATGGAACCTATGGCTTGATTGAGCCAGAATTGGATTAATTTCCATTAAATAATTTCATACAGAAATTTGAGGCATCCGCAGGGCCTGCGGGTGCCTTATCTTTTTATTGCAATTTTGATGACAAAATGATACTATTTTGATAAATGTAGGTTTATGCCTATAACTGCGCCCAAAATGGGGCGGAAAGGTCTTTTACAGTATGAAAATTATTGACAAAATCTTCGGAACGCATAGTGAAAGAGAAATTAAGCGTATCGAACCGTTGGTAAAGAAAATTGATGAATTACGTCCTACGATGATGGCACTTGCACCGGAGGATATTCCATTAGAAGAGCAGGAACCTGCATTCCATGCAAAGACACAGGAATTAAAAGATCGTTTAGCAAAGGGGGAAACCCTCGATGACTTATTGCCTGAGGCATTCGCTTTGGTTCGTGAAGCAACCCGCCGTGTATTACATCAGGAGCATTATCTTGTACAGTTGAAGGGTGGAATTATTCTTCATCAGGGTCGTATTTCTGAGATGAGAACCGGTGAAGGTAAGACCCAGACCTGTTTGCTTCCTGCCTATTTAAATGCATTGGAAGGAAAGGGTGTACATGTTGTCACTGTTAATGAATACCTGGCACAGCGAGATGGAGAATGGATGGGGCAGATTCATCGATTCCTCGGTCTGAGCGTTGGTGTTGTATTACATGATATGAGTGCGGATGACCGTCGTGCAGCATACGATTGTGATATTACCTATATCACCAATAACGAACTTGGTTTTGATTATTTGCGTGATAATATGGCGATTTATAAGAAACAGCAGGTTCAGCGTGGCTTGAATTATGCGATCATCGATGAGGTTGACTCTATTTTGATTGATGAGGCGAGAACTCCTCTTATTATTTCCGGTCAGAGTGGCAAGTCTACCAAGCTTTACGAATTATGTGACGTATTGGCTCGCCAGTTAGAAAAGGGTGAATCCAAGGAACTTTCCAAGATGGATTACATCATGAAGGAAGAGGCTGTCGAAACCGGTGACTTTGTTGTTAATGAAAAGGACAAGGTTGTCAACCTGACTGAACGTGGTGTAGAAAAGGTTGAAAGATTCTTCCATATCGATAACCTTGCAGATGCAGAAAATCTTGAGATTCAGCACAATGTCATTTTGGCATTGCGTGCAAATTATCTGATGTTCCGTGATCAGGACTATGTAGTGAAGGATGATGAGGTTTGCATCGTCGATGAGTTTACCGGACGTATTATGCCAGGCAGACGTTATTCTGATGGCTTGCATCAGGCAATTGAGGCAAAGGAGCATGTTAAGGTGCGCCGTGAAAGCCGTACTCTTGCAACGATTACCTTCCAGAACTTCTTCAATAAGTACACCAAGAAGGCCGGTATGACCGGTACTGCATTGACCGAAGAAAACGAGTTCCGTGAAATTTATGGTATGGATGTTGTGGAAATTCCGACAAACAAGCCAGTTGCCCGTATTGACCATAACGATGTTGTTTTCAAGACCCGTAAAGAAAAGCTTTACATGGTTATTAAGGAAATTGAGGAATCTCATGCAAAGGGACAGCCTGTACTCGTTGGTACAATCACTATCGACCAGTCCGAAGAAGTCAGTGCGCTTTTGAAGAGACGTGGCATTCCACATGAAGTATTAAATGCTAAATTCCATGAACGCGAGGCAGAAATTGTTGCCTTGGCTGGTGTTCATGGCGCAGTTACCATCGCGACCAATATGGCCGGCCGTGGTACGGATATTAAGCTGGATGATGAAGCAAGAGCTGCTGGTGGATTGAAGATTATCGGTACCGAGCGCCATGAGTCCAGACGTATTGATAATCAGTTGCGTGGACGTTCCGGACGTCAGGGTGACCCGGGTGAGTCACGTTTCTACATTTCTTTGGAAGATGACATCATGAGACTGTTTGGTTCTGAACGTCTTGTGTCTGCATTTAATGCATTGCAGATTCCGGAGAATGAGCCGATTGAGCACAAGTTACTTTCTTCCGCAATTGAAAATGCGCAAAAGAAGATTGAAGGAAATAACTTTGGTATCAGAAAGAATCTTCTTGAATACGATCAGGTAAATAATGACCAGCGTGAAATTATCTATGAAGAGCGTAAGCGCGTTCTGGAAGGTGAGAACATGCGTGGCGTCATTATGAAGATGCTGAACGAACAGGTAGAAGGCATCGTTGATAAATGCATTCGTGATGATCAGCAACCTGCCGATTGGGATTTGGCGGAGTTAAATGAAATGCTTCTGCCAATTGTTCCAATGGAACCAATTATCGATGTGAACGGCTATAGAAAGAAGAGTGAACTTGTTCACGATTTGAAGGAACGTGCCGTTAAGCTTTATGAAGCAAAGGAAGCAGAATTCCCATCACCAGAGCAGATGCGTGAAGCAGAGCGTGTTATTCTTCTTCGTATGATTGACATGAAGTGGATGCAGCACATTGACGATATGGACCAGTTACGTCAGGGTATTGGTTTACAGGCGTATGGCCAGCGTAATCCTGTTGTAGAATATAAGATGGCCGGCTTTGACATGTTCGATGAGATGACTCAGGCCATCGCAGAGGATACGGTACGCAACTTACTACATATTCAGATTCAGGTTAAGATTGAACGTGAAGAGGTTGCAAAGGTTACCGGTACCAATAAGGATGATTCTGCAGTAAAGACTCCGGTAAAGCGAGCAGACAAAAAGGTTATGCCAAATGACCCTTGTCCATGTGGTTCCGGTTTGAAGTACAAGAAATGTTGCGGACGCAATGCCTAAAAATAAAATAGGTTAGGTTAGCTATGGTAGAGTTGGATCAGTTTCGATATGAACTGAATGGCTATGTGGAACCACTTCTTGAGTTAAAAAGTGCATTAAGCTTAGAGGAAAAGTCCAAGCGCATCGAAGAACTTGAGCGTAATATGGAAGAACAGAATTTTTGGGACGACCCTGAGGTTTCGCAGGCAAAATTGAAAGAGTTAAAGGCCTTGAAGGATTCCTTTACGGCATACAATGAATTGTGTCAAATGAAGGAAGATGCAGAGACACTGATGGAGATGGCAGAAGAGGAAGAGGATACTTCCTTGATTGCCGAGATTAGTGAATTGGTATCGAATTTCAAGGAATCATTTGACAAAATACGTGTTAGTACTTTACTTTGTGATGAATACGACAAATGCAATGCTATTTTAAAACTGAATGCCGGGGCAGGCGGAACGGAAAGCTGTGATTGGGCTTCCATGTTGCTTCGTATGTATAATCGTTGGGCAGACTCCAAGGGGTATTCCGTGGAAACGCTGGATTATCTGGATGGCGATGAGGCAGGTGTTAAGTCTGTAACCATTCAGATCAATGGTGAAAATGCATATGGATACTTAAAGAGTGAGCATGGAATCCATAGACTGGTTCGTATTTCACCATTTAATGCAAATGGAAAACGTCAGACATCCTTTGTATCCTGCGATGTTATGCCGGATATCGAAGAAGATTTGGACATTGAAATCAATGAAGAGGATTTGAGAATTGACACTTATCGCTCCAGTGGCGCGGGTGGCCAGCATATTAATAAAACCTCTTCTGCAATTCGAATTACGCATCAGCCTACGGGAATCGTAGTTTCCTGTCAGCAGGAACGCTCCCAGCATCAGAACAAAGATAAAGCGATGCAGATGTTAAAGGCAAAGTTATATCTTTTAAAACAACAGGAAAATGCAGCAAAGGAAGCGGGCATTCGCGGGGAGGTCAAGGACATTGCCTGGGGAAGCCAGATTCGAAGCTATGTTTTACAACCATATACGATGGTCAAGGATCATCGAACCAATGCAGAAAGCGGTAATGCTCAGAATGTATTGGATGGAGATTTGGATTTGTTTTTGAGCGCGTATCTGAAATGGATACATCGTACAGCACCAGAGGAGGAGTAAAAAATGGGAACTTTTCAACCGGTAGTATTTAGACTCGACAAGGAACTTTATGGCTTGGATATTAATCAGGTCGAGGCAATTGAAACTCGTCAGGATGTGGTGCGTGTGCCAAATGCATCCAAGAATATCAAGGGAATTACAAACCTTCGTGGTGAAGTGATTCCTGTAATTAGTATGCGTGCAAAATTTGCTTGTGAAAATCAGATGACCCCAGATTCTGTTGCATTAATTATCGTAAGATGTGGTGGTCAGAAGATGGCGTTAGAAGTGGATGAGGCTGAGGAAATCCACAATATTGAGGATACGGATGTATCGGATATACCGACTGTGACCATTGGAGAGGGTGTGGAATACCTGACCAAGGTAGTAAAATCTCAGAACCGTTTGATCATCATTGTTGATCCGTCAAAACTTCTTTCTAAAGAAGAAATGCAGATTGCGGACCAGCTTCGTGATAAAGAATAAACCAGCAGGAGTAGAAAAATGGATATTGCAGTATTAGGTTACGGCACCGTCGGCTCGGGCGTTGCTGAAGTAATCAGAACCAATCAGGAAATTTTAAACCGTAAGGCAGGCAAGGAAGTTAATTTGAAGTATGTGCTTGATTTGAGAGACTTCCCGGGAGACCCTGTTGAAAGCATTCTGGTTCATGACTATAACGTTATTTTGAATGATCCGGATGTTAAGGTTGTTGTAGAAGTAATGGGTGGTCTGAAGCCTGCTTATGATTTCACCAAGAGCGCACTTTTGGCAGGGAAGAGTGTATGTACCTCCAACAAGGAACTTGTGGCCGCGCATGGTGCAGAACTTCTTCAGATTGCTGCAGAGCATCAGGTAAGCTATTTCTTTGAAGCCAGTGTAGGCGGTGGTATTCCTATTATTCGTCCATTAAATGAGTGCCTTGTTGCAGATGAAATTTTAGAAATTTCTGGTATCTTGAATGGTACTACGAACTATATTTTGACCAATATGGAACAAAATGGCAGCGCCTTTGATGATGTCTTAAAGAAGGCACAGGAACTCGGATATGCAGAACGCAATCCAGAGGCTGATGTAGAGGGCTATGATGCATGTCGTAAGGTAGCCATTCTTTCTTCTTTGGCATGTGGTAAGCAGGTGAGCTACGAGGATATCTTTACCGAAGGCATCACAAAGATTACCGATAAGGATTTTATGTATGCGAAAGAATTGAATTGTTCTATTAAGTTAATAGGAACCAGCCGTAAAGTGGACGGCCAGTTCTGTGCTATGGTTACGCCTAGAATGCTTCCAAAGGAGCATCCGCTTGCTGGCGTGAATGGTGTTATGAATGCAATTTTCGTTAAGGGCAATTGCCTTGGCGATGCAATGTTTTATGGTGCTGGCGCAGGCAAACTTCCTACTGCCAGTGCTGTTGTTTCAGATATTGTTCAGGCAGTTAAGACCTTTGGCGCAAATGTTCCATGCGAATGGGATGGAGCAAAGGCAGAATTAAAGCCTGTCTCAGATGTATCCAACAAGTTCTTCGTGCGCGTAGAAGCTTCCAAAGCAGCAAAACTTGCAGAAGTATTCCCTGGCGCAACAACTGTGAAGGTTGTAGCATTGACGGATGAGGTCGCAGTCGTGACCGCACCGATGACGGAAAAAGCATTTGCAAAAGCAAGGGAGACACTTGGTGGCGTTCTTTCTGCAATCCGTTGTGAATAATGGATTATAATTAAATTTCATAATAGGTGCGAGAATTTCGCACACCAGGAGGATGAAAATGATTAAGGTTACAAAGTTTGGCGGAAGCTCACTCGCCAGCGCAGAACAGTTTCGTAAGGTAGCGGACATCATCCTTGCAGATCCTGCAAGAAGATATGTTGTGCCATCAGCACCAGGAAAGCGTTTTGCAGAAGATGTTAAGGTTACTGATATGCTTTATGCCTGCTACAAGGCAGCCGTAAGCGGACAGGACTTTGAGTCAAAGTTTGAAGATATTAAAGAAAGATATAATGGGATCATTGCAGAACTTGGCATTGAGTTATCTTTAGATAAGCAGTACGAGGTCATTGAGGCTGGCTTCAGAGGCCGTGCCGGTCGTGATTATGCTGCTTCCCGTGGTGAATATTTAAATGGTATTATTCTTGCTAAGTTTTTGGGCTATGAATTCATTGATGCAGCTGAAGTTGTATTCTTTAATGAGGATGGCTCCTTCAACGATGCAATGACCAATCAGACCTTAAGAGATCGTCTGGTTAATGTTGAACGTGCAGTTATTCCAGGCTTCTATGGATCTACACCAAACGATACCATCAAGACCTTCTCCCGTGGTGGCTCCGATATTACCGGATCCATCGTAGCAGCTGCTGTTCATGCAGATTTATATGAGAACTGGACTGATGTATCTGGATTCCTTTTAGCGGATCCTCGTATTGTTGAGTCTCCGGCAGTTATTGAAGCAATTACATATAAGGAATTGCGCGAATTGTCCTATATGGGCGCAACTGTATTGCATGAGGATGCAATCTTCCCTGTTCGTAAGGAAGGCATTCCAATTAATATTAAGAATACAAATGCTCCGGAAGATCCTGGTACAATGATTGTGGAAAGCACATCAAAGAAGCCGGAACATATCATCACTGGTTTGGCAGGTAAGAAGGGCTTCTCTGCAGTCAACATTGAAAAGGACATGATGAACTCTGAGGTTGGTTTTGGCCGTAAGGTTTTGGAACAGTTCGAAAAGAATGGTCTTTCCTTCGAGCATATGCCATCCGGTATCGATACCATGACCGTAATTGTGCACCAGGCAGAATTTGAGGAGAAGGAGCAGGAAATCCTTGCAGGAATTCATCGTAATGCGGCTCCAGATTCCATTGAAATTGAAACCGGTTTGGCGCTGATTGCAGTTGTTGGACGTGCGATGAAGTCTGCAAAGGGTACCGCCCTTCGCATTTTTGAAGCACTTGCAAAGTCCGGCGTCAATGTGAAGATGATTGATCAGGGATCCTCTGAGTTAAATATCATCATTGGTGTGTTGGAAGAAGAATTCGAAATTGCCATGAAGGCAATCTACGAAGCTTTCGTAAAGTGAGTTAGAAATTCAGTAATTAAAAAGGCTTGAAACTCGTTAGGGTTTCAAGCCTTTTATTTAGTTTATGCCACGATTGAAGAAGGTGCTGTATCCTTCCATCATTTGCGTTAGCTCGTCCATATGTGCGCTGACATAGTACATAGAAAAGGCGAACATTGCTCCACCGAAGATGAAGCCGATGGCACCGGTAATCATACCCCCAACTGCTTTGGAAGAACGAATGCGAGCCTCACCCTTTGAGAAAAAGCCGAACAACAGGGCCATAATACCAAGCATGCATCCGAAGATGCCTGTAAAATATGCGAGCGGAAGTGAGGCGATTCCAAAGATGATGGAGGCGTTTGCCAGGCCTTTACGCTCCCCTAAAAACGGGTCTGTATATTGATTTTGCGTATCCATATTGACTCCTTTTATATTTATATGCTTTTAGTATAGCATTGTAAGAACGTGAAAGCAAAAGGAATTCTTGCGAATAGGTTGGCAATGGATTATAATAATTCGTAGTATGCCAAGGAGTGCGCCATGAAAGCAGAATTCGAAGTAAAATTGACGACAAAGGACATGTTTGTGTTCCTGCTCAACAATACGTACCGCAAATTAACCGGTATCATCTGGATGGTTTTTAGTGTAGTTGTTGTGGGCGTTGTAATCTTTACCTGGGGGAAGGAGGGCGTGCAGCTATACCAGTCCATCTTATTGATTGTGTTGGCCTCTTTATATACCATCATCAACCCGATTATGCTTTTGTTCCGTGCAGCTCGCCAAATTAAAACCAACGAAACCCTGCGTAAGCCATTGCATTATGTGGTGGATGAAGAAGGCATTACGGTTTCTCAGGGGGAACTCAGTGAAAAGACTCCTTGGGAGAATATCTGGAAGGCTGTAAAATATGGCGATCAGGTGGTTATTTATGTTACACAGCTTCGCGTTTTCAATATGCCATTGCGTTTTGTGGGAGACCAATATGAGGCATTGGCAGGGCTTGCAAAGGAAGGCCTGAAGGAACGCTGCAAGCTTAAAGGATAGTCATGAGTGAATTGCTTACAATAGAAAGCTTACAATATACGGATACGGCAGATCTTGGAAAAAAACTGGGTGAAATCCTGCCATCGGGAACAATCATTGCATTAAATGGTGATTTGGGCGTGGGTAAGACCGTCTTTACACAGGGACTTGCGTTAGGACTTGGTATTTCAGAACCGGTGTGCAGTCCGACCTTTACCCTGATTCAGGAATATCATGAAGGCCGTCTTCCTTTATATCATTTTGATGTGTATCGCATCAGTGGACCATGGGATATGGATGATTTGGGCTATGAGGAGTATTTTTACGGCGATGGCATTTGCATCGTGGAGTGGAGTAATCTAATCGAAGAATTGATGCCAAAGGAAACCATTACCATTTCGATTAAAAAGAATTTGGAACGTGGTTTTGACTATCGTGAAATAACGATTGAGAATCTTCCTTCCGACTTACATGCCGTTGTAAAAGGAAATTAATATGAAAATATTAGCAATTGAAGCATCTTCTCTGGTGGCCTCTGTAGCAATCGTGGAAGATGATTTGTTAAAAGCTGAATATACCTTGAATCATAAGGTGACCCATTCGCAGACTTTGTTGCCGATGATTGATGAGATTTGTAAAATGTCCGAAACCGATCCGCAGACATTTGATGCAATCGCTGTCGCCGCGGGTCCGGGATCCTTTACGGGACTTCGTATCGGTGTGGCTACTGCAAAAGGGATTGCTATGGGACTTGATTTGCCAACCATTCATGTGCCTACATTGGATGCGATGGCATATAACCTGTTTGGTGCACAGGGATTGATTTGCCCGATTATGGATGCAAGACGCCAGCAGACCTATACTGGTGTGTACCGTTTTGAACAGGGCGAACTGAAGACTGTAATGGATGGCGATGCCATGGCTGTTACAGATTTAATTGAAAAACTGAATGCATTGCAGGAGAAGGTTACCTTTGTGGGTGATGGAATTCCTGCATTTCGAGAAATAATTGAGGAACAACTACTGGTGGAGCATGCGTATGCACCTGCAGGAATGAATCGCCAGAGGGCATCCTCTGTGGCAGTTCTGGGTGCAAAGCTTTTTGCGGAGGGAAAAACCGTATCCGCAGATGAACTGTTGCCAGACTACTTGCGCGTATCGCAGGCAGAACGCGAGCGTGAAGAAAAAGAGAAGGCCATGAAATGATGGAAACACCACTCATTACCATTCGTCGGATGAAGCCAGAGGACGTTCATCAAATCACCAGAATAGAGGCTGACTGCTTTTCTGAACCCTGGCCAGAGCAGGCATTTCTGGATGCATGCAATGATACAAATTATTGCTATTTGGTTGCTTTGGAAGGGAATTTGGTTGTTGGCTATGCAGGCTGTACGATTTCATTTGAGGATGCGGATATTACCAATGTGGCAGTGAGAACCTCTCATCGACGATTGGGAATCGCAGCAAAGCTTCTGGAGGTAATGCTTGCACAGACTAAAAAAAGTGGTGTGACTTCTGTCTTTTTGGAGGTTAGAGAGTCCAATCTCCCTGCACGGACTTTGTATGAGTCCCTGGGATTTCAATATGTCGGAAAGCGCCCTCGTTTTTACCGATTGCCGGATGAGGATGCGCTTCTAATGAAAGCAGATTTAACACAAGGGGAAGTATGCTAGATTTATGCCTTTTGGGAACTGGCGGTATGATGCCGCTACCCAACCGATTTATTACATCGTTAATAGCGCGTTATAATGGTAGTTCGCTTTTAATTGACTGCGGCGAAGGTACGCAGATTGCCATGAAGGAAAGAGGATGTGCCTTTAAACCGGTGGATATTATCTGCCTGACACATTTTCATGCCGATCACGTGGCGGGCTTGCCGGGGTTCCTTTTAACAATGGGCAATGCGGATCGCACAGAGGACGTATTGATTATTGGACCAAAGGGTGTTGAACGTGTGGTGAATTCCTTACGTGTGATTGCACCGGAACTTCCATTTAAAATTCGCTTCCATGAATTGGAAGATAAATTTGAAACCATTGAATCGAATGGATATATCATTGAAGCCTTTCAGGTGAATCATAAGGTAACCTGCTATGGCTATAACATAAAAATCGCCCGTAAAGGTAAATTTGACGCGGAGGAAGCTAAAAAAAGAAATATTCCGTTGCCATATTGGAATCGTCTACAAAAAGGTGAGATTATCACAGAAGCGGACGGAACGGTTTTTGAACCATGCATGGTGATGGGACCAGATCGAAGAGGTATTAAGGTTACTTATTGTACGGATACACGGCCGATGCCGTTGATTGTCGAACAGGCTCAGGGTGCAGACTTATTTATCTGTGAGGGCATGTATGGCGAGGATGGCAAGGAAGCAAAGGCGCGAGAATATAAGCATATGACGATGTATGAGGCTGCCAAGCTTGCTATGCAGGCAGATGTTCCGGAACTATGGCTTACACATTACAGTCCTTCATTGGTCCGCCCGGAAGAGTACTTAGAGAAGGTGAGGTCCATTTTTTCGCGTGCGAAAATGCCGCGTGATGGCTGGATTAAGACTTTGGATTTTATTGACGAAGAATAGTTTTTTATGAATTTTTGAAAGGAGGTGAATCCGTGAGAAACAGAATCTATGATGCAGAACTGACCGCCACAAAGCCGGCAAACAAATTACGTGCACCGATAATTATTGTTTTATTGGCCATTCTGGTGGTGGGGGCTTTCATTTACTTTGGCAGAAATCAAAACAAGCCAGAAAAAGATATTGTGGATACGGATGCACCGACTTATAAAGTTTTACACCGTGATTTGGACAAGAATTATCCAGCTACGCCAAAGAGTGTAGTGACATTTTATTGCGATATCTTAAAGGTGATTTATAAAGAGGAACTCACCAAGGATGAGTATGGTCTGGTAGTAACACAGCTTCGTACTATGTTTGATGAGGAATTACAGGCTTACAATGACTATGATTCTTATTATTTGTCATTGCAGGCTGAGATTGACCAGTATAAGAACAAAAACTGCTATATCGCGGATTACTCCGTGGAGGATGGCTATGGCATTGAATACAAGACCTTAAAAGATGGGAAAAATTATGCCTTCGTGGAGGCAAAAATGTACGTACGAACCGGCAAGAATGTTCAGACTGTTGGTGAAGAATTTACGTTAAGAAAGGACGATGCGGGGAATTGGCGTCTTCTGACCTGGAAGTCGGTGGAAACCTCTGCTATGGAATAAAGATGAATACTCAGGACGGTGTAATAATTCTTGCAATTGAAAGTTCCTGTGATGAGACGGCCGCTGCAGTTGTTGTAAACGGCCGTACTGTTTTGTCTAATGTAATCTCATCGCAGATAGATTTGCATACCTTGTATGGCGGCGTTGTGCCAGAAATTGCCTCACGTAAACATATGGAGCAGGTGAACCAGGTGTCTCGACAGGCGCTTGCAAAGGCTGGAATGGAACTGGAAGACGTAACAGCGATTGCAGTTACTTATGGACCTGGACTGGTTGGTGCACTTCTGGTTGGCGTATCACAGGCAAAGGCAATGGCCTGGGCGGCTAAGAAACCATTGATTGGTGTGCACCATATTGAAGGACATATTTCTGCAAATTATATTGAAAATCCGGAACTGGAACCACCCTTCGGATGTTTGGTTGTTTCCGGAGGACATACCCATTTGGTGCATGTGAAGGACTATGGCGAGTATGAAATTCTTGGCAGAACCCGTGATGATGCAGCAGGAGAAGCATTTGATAAGGTCGCGAGAGCGGTGGGCCTTGGCTATCCTGGCGGCCCAAAGATTGATAAAGAGGCTAAGAATGGAAACCCTCATGCAATTGAATTTCCACGTGCGAAAATCGTGGACTCTGAATATGATTTTTCCTTCAGCGGCTTAAAATCTGCTGTTTTGAATTACATCAATCAAGCGGAAATGAAGAAGGAAGAGATTCATCGACCGGATTTAGTTGCCTCATTTCAGAATGCAGTTGTCGATGTTCTGGTATCACATGCAATGCATGCAGTGGATGAATATCACTTTGACAAACTGGCTATTGCGGGTGGTGTTGCCTCAAACACAGCTCTTCGCGCGGCAATGACGGAAGCATGTGAAAAGAAGGGCGTGAAGTTCTATCATCCATCGCCAGTCCTCTGCACGGATAATGCAGCAATGATTGGCGCTGCGGCCTACTATGAATATATGGCCGGAAAAAGATCTGGTTGGGATTTAAATGCAGTTCCAAACCTAAAACTGGGAGAACGATAATTATATGGGAAATACAGCCATTGTGTTGGCAGGCGGAAATGGAAGCCGGATGAAATCAAATGTACCAAAACAATTTCTGCTAATACACGATCGACCGATCGTGTATTATTCGTTGCGCGCTTTTGAAGCATGCGATGCGGTGGAAGAAGTGGTCCTGGTCAGCCGGCTGGAGGATTTGCAATATTGTAAGGAATTGGTTTCCCAATATGAATTTACCAAGGTAAAAGCCATTGTTAGCGGTGGAGCACAACGAGCCGATTCTGTATATGCGGGTCTGCGTGCAATGACAATGGGAGAGGGCTTTGCTCTGATTCATGATGGCGCAAGACCCTGCATCAACGATGAACTGGTAGACCGTCTATTAGCGGAAGCTGCCGAATATGGCAATGCAGTTGCTGCGGTTCCGACAAAAGATACGGTAAAAATTGTAGATACGGAGCAGTTTGTTGTTCAGACACCAAATCGGGCAATGGTATGGAATGTGCAGACACCTCAGGTGTTTGAAAAAAAGACAGTATTTGATTGCTATAGAGCCTGGAGCGAGGATGCGCAGGCACCAATGGTAACAGATGATGCTATGGTTGTGGAATATTACCCAAAGACAAAGGTACGCCTTACGATGGGCGACTATGAAAATCTTAAGATAACCACTCCGGAAGACCTGATTTTTGCAGAAAAAATCCTATAAAATAGTATTGACACAAATATAAACTTTTGCTATTATCGATTGTGCCGCTGATGTGAGGCGGCATTTATTATGGAGAGGTATCGAAGTGGTCATAACGAGGCGGTCTTGAAAACCGTTTGTCCGCAAGGGCACATGGGTTCGAATCCCATCCTCTCCGCTCAATATAATACTGAATCAGATTCAGGCTATGGAGAAGTACCCAAGAGGCTGAAGGGACACCCCTGGAAAGGGTGCAGGTCGTTAATAGCGGCGCGAGGGTTCAAATCCCTCCTTCTCCGCTCAGCATGAAAAACTTTTCAAAAAACTTTTAAAAAGGTTGTTGACAAGGTGATAGTGCTGTGATATATTGAATAAGCTGTCGCGTGAGCGAGAGCAAAGAACATTGATAATTGAACAGTGACACAACCCTGAAAATTTCTTAAAAATTTTCAGACCATTTTTACAAAATGGACATTCAGTAATTCGAAAAGAATTACCAACGTAAGACGGATGAACTTAGTAAAAGCTAGCTCATCTGAGTCACAAACTTATAACGAGAGTTTGATCCTGGCTCAGGATGAACGCTGGCGGCGTGCTTAACACATGCAAGTC
>JAZUHV010000319.1:0-7736 GCA_045641925.1 Butyrivibrio sp. | reverse complement strand
TTGGCCTCCGACTTCTATGCGCGTATCCGAGAAGAATTGGCAACCGGACGTCCGGTTCGTGGAGCTATTAAGGTTGGTTTCCAGAAGGCTTTATCCGCAATTGTCGATGGTAACGTTACGACTTTAATCGCTGCAGTTATTCTTGGTATCATTGGTACCGGTGCAATCAGAGGCTTCGCACTGACTCTTGGTATTGGTATCGTATTATCCATGATTACTTCTCTGTTAGTGGCTAGATGGGCACTTCTTCTGATGTATCACTTGGGTGCAAAGAAGGTTTCTCTTTATGGTGCTTCCAAGACTACCAAGACCTTCAATTTCGTTGGAAAGAAGAAAATCTGCTTCGCCATTTCTGGTTTGTTAATTGCTACTGGTATTGTATTTATGGTAGTTAATGGTACAACCGGCAAGGGACCTTTCAATTATGAATTGGAATTTACCGGTGGTCAGAGTACTACCGTGACCTTTGATAAGGACTACTCCTTAGAGGATGTGGAGAAGGATATTATTCCTGCTATCAAGGAAGCAACTGGCGTACCAACTGTTCAGCAGCAGAAGATTAAGAACACCAATCAGTTCGTATTCAAGACCGCTGTATTATCTGAAGAGCAGAATAAGGAAATGGCCAAGGTATTACATGAGAAGTTCAATGTAGTAACGGATAAGGCAGATCAGTACAATTACACCAGTATCGGTGGTTCAATCAGCTCCGAAATGAAGCGTGATGCAATCATCGCAATTGTTGTTGCAACCGTATGTATGCTGTTATATATCAGTATTCGTTTCCGTGACTTCAGATTCGCACTTAGTGCAATTCTTGCATTGGTACATGACGTATTAATCGTACTTGGTTTCTATGCTATTTCCCGTACCGGTGTAGGCAATACCTTCATCGCATGTATGCTAACTATTGTAGGTTACTCCATCAATGCAACCATCGTTATCTTTGACCGTATTCGTGAGAATATGAAGGTTATGACAAAGAGCACCTTGAGCGAGGTTGTTAACAGCTCTATCACCAGCACCTTGACACGAAGCATCAATACCTCATTAACCACCTTTATCATGGTATTGTTCCTGTTCATTTTAGGTGTTGATTCCATCAAGGCATTTGCTGCACCAATCATGGTAGGTATTGTTATTGGTGGTTACTCATCTGTATTTATTTCAGGTGCATTATGGTTTGTTATGAAGCTTGCTGGCTATAAGGCTGCAGCTAAGAAGAACGCATAATTCGTAAATAATTAGCCTTAATAAAGAAGGGCAAAAATATGCAGAAGTGGATTTTATACACGAAAAGAGCCGATTTTCAGGAAATCGGCAGACAGTTTCAGATTGATCCTGTTACTGCCCGTATAATCCGCAATCGTGGCCTTTCCGAATATGACGACATTAATTTATATCTTAACGGCACAAGACAGGATTTGTACGACCCAAATCGTATGCTAAACCTGTCGAAAGCCGTTGCGATGTTAATCGAAGCTGTATCAGAAGGAAAGTCAATTCGCATCATAGGTGATTACGATATAGATGGAATTTGTTCCATCTATATCTTATTTCAGGGACTTTTACGAATTGGTGCTACCGTGGATTATGAAGTGCCGGACCGCGTGGCGGATGGCTATGGTATTAACGTTAAATTAGTAGAGGACGCCCACCAGGCAGGCAGAAGTGTAATCTTAACCTGTGATAATGGTATTGCCGCAGGTGAAGCAATCAAGCGTGGCAAGGAACTTGGTATGACGATGATTGTGACTGATCATCATGAGGTTCCATATGTGGATGCCGAAGAAGGAAGAAAATATATTCTGCCAGAGGCGGATTTGATTGTTGACCCAAAACAGCCAAATGAAACCTATCCATTTCGAGAACTCTGTGGCGCAGGAATTGCTTTCAAGCTGGTGTCTCTGTTATACGAAAAATGCAGGGTGCCAGAGAGTGAATTGGATGAACTTTTGGGCTTCGCAGCAATTGCTACCATCGGCGACATTGTGGATTTGATGGATGAAAATCGTATCCTTGTTAAAGAAGGGTTAAAGCAGCTGCACCAGACTAAAAACGAGGGTCTGAATGCACTGATTGATTTGACGGGTGCTAATAAAGCGACTTTGGGGACTTATCAAATCGGATTTGTCATCGGACCATGCCTGAATGCGAGTGGCAGACTGGATACGGCGAAGCGTGCTATCCGTATGCTTTGTGAGAAGGACCGAGGCGAGGCTCAGAAGCTGGCCGGAGATTTAAAGTCCTTAAATGATGAGCGAAAGGTAAAAACGAACGAAGCAGTTAAGGCAGGCATCCAATTTATCGAAGATAATCATATGCAAAACGATCAGGTACAAGTGGTTTATCTGCCAGATTGTCATGAAAGCGTTGCAGGAATCGTTGCCGGAAAGATTCGCGAAAAATATTATCGCCCAACCATTGTCCTGACGAAGGCAAAAGAGGGCGTCAAAGGATCTGCGCGATCCATCGAAGAATATAATATCTTTGAAAAATTGACGCAGGCAAAGCATTTATTGACCAAATTCGGCGGGCATGCCATGGCGGCGGGACTTTCATTGGAAGAGTCAAAAATAGATGAATTACGGGCATTTTTAAACGAGCAGGCGATGCTTACCGAAGAGGATTTGACCGAAAAGGTTCACATCGATGTGCCGATGCCACTTGAATATGTTTCTGAGAATTTGATTTTGGATTTACAAAAGCTGGCTCCGCACGGCAAGGCAAATGCCAAGCCGATTTTTGCGGACAAAAATATAAGTGTGTATTCTATACAAACGATGGGTAAACAGGGTGAATTTACCCGTATGGTATTGTCAAAGGGAGACCATTTCTTCATCGATGCCGTAGGATTTTTCCCAGCAACGGAATTGATTCAGGCGAAGGAAGAAGGACGACTGATTGACTGTACTTATGAGCCGCAAATAAATGAATTTCGTGGTGTGAAGAAATTGCAGATTTCTATTACAGGGTATAGAATACAAGTATAACATTTGGGAGGTATCATTCTATGAAAAAAATGGAAGATTATGTAAGAACTATTCCGGATTTTCCGGAGCCGGGGATCATGTTTCGTGATGTGACCAGCGTCATTCAGGATCCTGACGGACTGCATCTTGCCATTGACAGCATGGATGAACTGATAAGTGATGTGGACTACGATATTATTGTCGGAGCTGAGTCACGTGGGTTTATCTTCGGCGCGCCAATTGCATACAAAAATCACAAGTCTTTTGTGCTGGCACGTAAGAAAGGTAAACTCCCTTGTGAAACCATTGAGGCAACGTATGATTTGGAGTACGGTACCGCTACAGTGGAGATGCACAAGGATGCAATTAAGCCTGGACAAAAGGTCGTTATTGTGGACGATTTGATTGCCACAGGTGGCACAATTAAGGCCATCGCCGGACTGGTGGAGCAGTTAGGCGGAGAGGTTGTTAAGATTGTGTTTTTAATGGAATTAGCCGGATTAGAGGGCCGCAAGAAATTAGCGGACTATGATGTCGCGAGTGTCATAACCTATCCGGGCAAGTAGAAACCCAATATGGGGCCAAGGAGGTTATTTCAATGTATGATGTAGTCATCATTGGAGCCGGCGTTACGGGGTGTGCAATTGCCAGAGAACTCGCTAAAAAAGAGCGAAGTGTGCTGGTGCTTGACAAAGAAAGTGACGTCTGCGAAGGAACGAGCAAGGCAAATAGTGCGATTATTCATGCAGGACATGATGCGCACAATGGCACTTTGAAGGCTCGATTGAATGTAAGGGGAAATGAAATGGTTGGCCAATTGGCTGAACAACTGGATTTCCCATTTAAGAGAAACGGTTCCTTAATTCTGTGTTTTGAAGAACGCAGAATGCGTGAGCTGTATGCGCTGAAAGCCAGAGGGGAACGCAATGGCGTTACCGGATTACAGGTTCTTAATAGAGAAGAAGCGCTCAAGATGGAACCAAATCTTTCTGACGAAGTAGCAGGTGCTTTATATGCACCAACGGGCGGAATTGTATGCCCATTTAATATGACCATTGCATTTGCAGAAAATGCAGCTGTGAATGGTGTGGAATTTTCATTGAATACCAAGGTAGAGACCATCGCAAAAACAGAGAAGGGCTATGTATTAACCACCTCTAAGGGCAATTACGAAGCGAAGATTGTCATCAATGCAGCGGGTGTTTACGCGGACGTATTCCATAACATGGTAAGTGAGAAAAAGATTAAAATCACACCAAAGAAGGGTGAGTATCTCCTGATGGATAAATGTGTGGGTAATCTTGTGAGCGCAACCTTATTCCAGTTGCCAAGTGCAAAGGGTAAGGGTGTTTTAGTTACACCTACCGTACATGGAAATCTTCTGGTGGGACCAAACTCTGTAAAAGAGCCAAACACCGAGGGCGTTTATACAACCAGAGAAGATTTGAACAGTATTATGGAGAAGGCTTCCATGAGCGTGAAGTCTCTTCCAAACAGACAGACGATTACATCCTTTGCCGGACTGCGTGCACATGAGGCTGCAGGTGATTTTATCATCGAGGAATGTGCAGATGCACCGGGATTTATCGATTGTGCAGGTATTGAGTCACCGGGCTTATCCTGCGCACCTGCAATTGGTGAATATGTTGCTGACATTGTGAACAACATTGCACCGGCTGCAGATAAAGAAAACTTTATTGCAACCAGAAAAGGTATTCCAAGTATGGCCTTGGCTTCAAACGATGAGAAGCAGGCCTTGATTTCTAAAAATCCTGCCTATGCAAATGTCATCTGCCGTTGCGAGATGGTTACAGAGGGTGAGATTGTGGATGCAATCCATAGACCAATCGGAGCCACTACCCTCGATGGAATAAAGAGACGTACCAGAGCAGGTATGGGCCGCTGCCAGTCAGGATTCTGTAATCCAAAGGTGGTGGAAATTCTTGCAAGAGAGCTGGGCGTTGATATTGCCACAATCACGAAGTGTGGGGAAGGCTCTGAATTTTTGACAGGCGTTAATAAGGAGGTGACCGCAGATGAAGCGTAAAATCGTAATCATTGGTGGTGGCCCTGCAGGTCTTGCTGCAGCGCTTGGCGCCTTGGAAGCAGGGGAGAAGGATATCCTGATTCTCGAAAGAGATAACAAACTGGGTGGAATCCTTAATCAGTGCATTCACAACGGATTTGGACTGCACACCTTTAAAGAAGAATTAACTGGTCCGGAATATGCTGCAAGATTTGCCGAAAAGGTAATAGATGCAGGGATTGAATATATGCTGGACACCATGGTTGTTGATATTTCTGCAGATGGTGCAGAAAAGACGGTTACTGCAATGAACCGTGAACGTGGACTGTTTACGATCGAAGCAGATGCAGTCATTTTAGCAATGGGCTGCAGGGAACGTCCGCGTGGAGCGTTGAACATTCCTGGCTATCGCCCTGCGGGCATTTATTCTGCAGGTACAGCACAGAGATATGTAAACATCGAAGGCAGAATGCCAGGTAAGGAAGTAGTTATTTTAGGCTCCGGTGATATCGGACTGATTATGGCTCGCCGCATGACTTTGGAAGGTGCCAAGGTTAAGGTTGTAGCCGAACTGATGCCTTATTCCGGTGGACTAAAGAGAAATATTGTTCAGTGTCTGGACGATTTTGGAATTCCTTTGAAGCTGAGCCACACCGTGGTGGACATCAAAGGAAAAGAACGTGTGGAAGGAATTACGTTAGCAGAGGTAGATCATAAGGGCGTGCCAATTGCAGGTACAGAGGAATTTATTCCTTGTGATACCTTATTACTTTCCTGTGGTTTGATTCCTGAAAATGAGTTGTCCTTAGGCCTTGGTGTCGCATTAAATCCGGTCACCAATGGACCATTTGTCAATGAAAGTCTGGAAACCAATATTCCAGGTGTGTTTGCATGTGGAAATGTGCTGCATGTACATGACTTGGTTGACTTTGTTTCTGGCGAAGCAAAGACTGCCGGCGTTCAGGCGGCTAAATATGTACAGGGTCAGATTCCTGCGGCTACCGAAGATCGTGTGATGAAGATTAAGGCAACCGGTGGTGTGCGTTATACCGTTCCGGCAACCATTCATCCAGACCGTATGGAAGCTACACAAACAGTACGTTTCCGCGTGGGAAATGTATTTAAGAACGCGACTGTATGTGTATATTTGGGTGATGAAAAAATCATTGCCAATAAAAAACGTGTTTTGGCTCCGGGTGAGATGGAACAGGTCATTTTGAAGAAAGATGTTTTAGCAGCTGCTCCTGCAGGAACCGAAATTACGATTCAGGTGGAGGTAGCGGATGAATAGAGAGATGACTTGTATCGGATGTCCAATGGGTTGCCAGTTGACTGTTACCATTGCAGACAACGGAGAAATTACCGTAACGGGAAATACCTGTCCGAGAGGTGCAGATTATGCGAAAAAGGAAGTAACGGATCCGCGCAGAATCGTAACCAGTACGGTAAAGGTAAAGAATGGCTTAGAAGCCGTAGTATCCTGCAAGACCGAAAGTGATATTCCCAAAGGAATGATTTTTGATTGCGTGAATGAGCTTGCTAAGGTAGAAATTACTGCACCTGTAAAGATTGGCGATGTGGTATGTGCCGATGTGGCAGGTACCGGAGTGAATGTGATTGCTACCAAGAATGTTCCAACTGCTGCCGCAGGAGGTAGATAAGTATGGGACAGTATATTATGGCATTGGATCAGGGAACAACCAGTTCCCGCTGTATTATTTTTGATAAAAAGGGAACCATCTGCAGTATGGAGCAGAAGGAATTTACCCAGATTTATCCAAAGGCCGGATGGGTGGAACATAACCCTATGGAAATCTGGTCCTCGCAATTATCCGTGGCGATTGAAGCAATGGCGCAGATGGGCTTACAGCCACAGGATATTTGCGGCATTGGTATTACCAACCAGCGCGAAACTACCATTGTGTGGGAGAAAGCAACTGGTAAGCCGATTTACAATGCAATAGTATGGCAATGCAGAAGAACCGCGGACATGATTGATGCCCTTAAAGAGGATGGATTTGATCAGGTAATTCGCGAACGCACCGGTCTTATTCCGGATGCATATTTTTCTGCCAGCAAAATTGCCTGGATTTTGAATCATGTGGAGGGCGCAAGAACGCGTGCCGAAGCCGGTGAACTTTTATTTGGAACGGTGGATACCTGGCTGATTTGGAATTTGACCAAGGGCGCTGTTCATGTAACGGATTATACCAATGCTTCCAGAACCATGTTATATGATATTCATAAGATGGCATGGGATGATGAAATCCTCGCACGATTCAATATTCCAAAGTGTATGCTTCCGCAGGTGAAGCCTAGCAGCTTCGTCTACGGCTATACGGATTCTAGCGTACTTGGTGGCAAAATTGCCATTGCCGGTGCGGCGGGAGATCAGCAGGCTGCGTTGTTTGGCCAGTGCTGCTTTGACGAAGGCTCTGTAAAGAATACCTATGGTACTGGATGCTTTTTACTGATGAATACAGGCGAAAAAGCAATTCATTCGAAGCAGGGATTATTGACCACCATTGCGGCAAGCGATGCAACGCATGTGGAATATGCCCTTGAGGGCTCTGTATTCGTTGCAGGAGCATCAATTCAGTGGTTAAGAGATGGATTGCGCATGATTAAGAGTGCAGGGCAGTCCGAAGAATATGCAACGGGTGTAGAGGATACCAACGGTGTTTACATTGTCCCTTCCTTCGCGGGAATGGGTGCACCAAGTCGGATCGTAGCCATGT
>JAZUHV010000318.1:0-7687 GCA_045641925.1 Butyrivibrio sp. | reverse complement strand
ACATGGCTACGATCCGACTTCCAATTCGTCCTCGTCTTCTTTTTCTTCATAATTCAGCTGCTCTTCCTTAAATCGGGCAGCCATCGCCTCTGCCTTTGTAGCACCAAAGAATTTATCAATCATGGCAGAGATTTCATTGGTATTACTTAAGAACGGCTGGATGGTCATACCGGTAATGATACTAACGTCATCAATTGCCATAATATCCATTGGATTATCCATGGCGACATTCAAAGTATTCGGCATCTTACTGTCAATCGCAAACGGAATTAATGTGTACTTACGTACAACCTGCTCATTAACCATATGCACAGCAACTTCATCCACATTTGCTTTACGAAGGTTAACATATTCGATATCTAGCTGTTCGCAGAGAATATCATTAATTTCGTCCTGACTTACATAGCCCAGAGAAATTAATGCCTCACCAAGTTTCATTTTCTTCTCATGCTGTTCCTTTAACGCATTACCAAGCTGCTCCTGTGTGATTTTTCCACACTCAATCAGCATGTCGCCTAAGCGCTTTGTTTTTCTTTGATATGCCATGGATTAATCCTCCTTAAATTCGTTAAATTGGAAGCCCGCACCAATGCGGTCAATGGCTGCCTGCATGCAGTCTTCATAAGTTGCGCCACATACGAATCGTTCCATTGGGTCATTGGTGGCCATCGAAAAGGTCTTATCCGTTTTAATAATCGCATCACTATAAAGGAAACAGAAATATGCATCCAAATAGTCGTTTGGATCCTCTGTGCCATTATAATTTGGCATTTGAATCTGACCCTTCAAAAAAATCATTACATAATTTTGATGATCCATAAGGGTTTCAATTACATTCTGTGCAATCGCAAGACGGTGGAAGGAAAGGTTTATCGCAGCCTCGTTATTATCACGATAGAGATAGCCCTGAACCTTGCTTACCTGATATGACATATGAAAAGTCTTATCTGCGGTAGCCTGCTCGATTGTTGCAATATCTTCCGCAATCAGATTGTCCAATATTTCTGAAGGAATCTCGTCTTTGTTTTTCAGATAAACATCAGCGGTGGTAATCTTAAAGGTCATTTTATCATTGTCAAAAAAGTAACCCTGTGCTGCAGCAGAATTCGCATCAGCTTTACAGGTAACCATCACCGTATCCCCTAATGCCAGGTTCGTGGTCTGACTAAGATCATATTCCAGGGAAGAAATATATGAATTTTCAGACTCATTGGTATATGTGATGCTGATAAATGGGCTAACGCCGGTTGTAATCAGTTTTAAATCCGCAAACAGGTCCACCTTAGTTCCTGCCAGAAGGCCTGTCACATGCTGGGAACGCTCTGTCTGGTCTACTGTAATTCCAACCTTTTTCGCTTCTGCCTCACTGTAGGTGACCGTAACCTTCAAATCCTCATTGTTAGAAATTTGTTCGGTCCGATCCAGTTCCACCTTCACAGAGGATACAAAATCAAAATATTTGTTCTTTTGATCCGGTGTAGCATTGCTTCCGGCGAGCGCAGCATATAAACCAATTTCATCAATTGCAGCTGTTGCTTTACCATGCCCATCTACTCCGGTCACATTCACAACCGCATACTTCGCAAGCGAAAACTTATCGCTATTCACCACATTAAATCGTATAATGACAGCCACAACAAGAATCACAACCGGAATTGCAATTTTGAGCACCGTCTTCATTACTTTGTTCATGACTACTCCCATAAAAACATGCGCTATTTTTTCCTACTATACGCACATAATAAATCACATATATCATAACATTTTGGTACTTGAAATACAAGAAAAAAGGCTGATTTCATCGTACAAATTACACATTTGCATCGACCAATCAGCCTTTTGTAAGTCAATATTGGTATTTAATTATTTAGCAACAATATTCACGATTTTTCCAGGAACATAAATTTCCTTTACGATGTTACCGGAAAGCTTATCGCCAAGCGCTTCCTTTGCCTTTGCAAGAACGCTATCCTTATCCTCGTCCTTTGCAATCATAATGGTAGCTTTAACCTTACCATTTACCTGAACACCAATTTCCACAGTATTCTCTACACAAAGAGCCTCTTCGTACACTGGCCATGCTTCATAGGCAATGGTTTCTGTATGTCCAAGAATTTCCCAAATTTCTTCACCTGCATGTGGGCAGATGCATGAGAACATCTTCACAAAGCCTTCTGCATAGTTTCTCGGGCACTTGCCAAGCTTGGTAGCTGCATTCATAAAAATCATCATCTGAGAAATGGCAGTATTAAAGCCAAGGGTCTCAAAGTCATTTGTAACCTTCTTAACGGTCTGGTGATAAATCTTCTCCAAATCCTTAACTTCTTCATCCACAACATTAGCGGACTCCGTAAAGAAATTCCAAACCTTGTTCACAAATCTTCTGGCACCTTCTACACCGGTCTGGCTCCAAGGCTTACTAGCCTCCAAAGGTCCCATGAACATTTCATACAATCTTAAGGTGTCAGCGCCAAAGTCTCTGACTACATCGGATGGATTTACAACAAATTCAGGGAAACGCTTACCCATCTTGATTCCATTCGCGCCTAAAATCATTCCTTGATGAACAAGTTTCTGGAATGGTTCCTTTGTAGGTGCAATGCCCTTATCATATAAATATCTGTTCCAAATTCTGGAATACATCAAATGGCCAACTGCATGCTCTGGGCCACCAATGTACAAATCAACCGGCATCCAATGCTTTAAAAGCTCTGGATCACAAAGTTCCTTGTCATTGTTCGGATCAATATAACGCATGTAATACCAGGAAGAACCTGCAGAACCTGGCATGGTAGAGGTTTCTCTCTTACCCTTAATGCCATCCTTTTCATACTGTTTCCACTCGGTTGCATTCTCCAAAGGTGCCTGGCCATTCTTGCCCTTATAATCTTCCAATGCAGGAAGGATTAATGGTAACTCTTCATCCGCAAGAACGTAAATCTTACCATCTTCGGTATGTACAATTGGCACTGGTTCGCCCCAATATCTCTGACGAGCAAAGATCCATTCTCTGAAGTGATAATTTGCCACACGCTTTGCCACACCCATTTTCTCTAACTTACAGGTGATTGCTTCCTTCGCTTCCTCTACGGTCAATCCTGTGAACTCCTCAGAGTTAATGAGCTTGCAGCCCTTTCCAAGATAATCATACTTTTCGAATGCACAGGTATCCGTTTCGCGGCCTTCAATAACCTGAATACGCGGAATATTATGCACTGCAGAATATTCAAAGTCACGCTGATCATGGCTTGGTACTGCCATGACTGCACCGGTACCATAGTTTGCCAATACGAAATCGCCGATGAAGATTTCTACTTCCTTTCCATTAACCGGATTGATTGCATAAACGCCCTCAAGTCTGCATCCGGTCTTACCCTTATTCAGTTCGGTGCGTTCCATATCATTTTTCTTAACGGTCTCATCAATGTACGCCTGAACTTCTGCCTGATTTTGAATTCTAGGCATCAAATCCTTTACAATCTGTCCATCAGGAGCGAGTACCATAAAAGTAATACCATAAATGGTTTCAATACAGGTTGTGAAGATAGAAAATTCGCCGCCACCGACAATGTCAAATTTCACTTCCACACCTTCGGACTTACCAATCCAATGTCTCTGCATTTCCTTGGTAGATTCCGGCCAGTCAATTTCTTCCAGACCTTCCAAAAGTTTATCAGCAAAAGCAACCTGATCAATAACCCACTGCTTCATGTTCTTACGAATAACAGGGAATCCACCACGTTCTGACTTTCCGTCAATAACCTCATCGTTAGAAAGAACGGTTCCTAACTCTTCACACCAGTTTACTGGTATATCAATGTATTTTGCATAACCATCCAAGTATAACTGCTTAAAAATCCATTGTGTCCAGTGATAGAAGGACGGATCTGAGGTTGCAACCATCTTTGACCAGTCATAATCAAAGCCCAGTTCCTTTAACTGTGCGGTGAAAGTTTCAATATTCTTTTCCGTAAATCCATTTGGATTGTTGCCGGTATTCACGGCATACTGCTCTGCAGGAAGACCGAAAGAATCATATCCCATTGGGTGAAGGACATTATAGCCCTGCATTCTCTTCATTCGGGAAGTGATATCCGTTGCAGTATATCCTTCCGGATGACCTGCATGTAAGCCAACACCGGATGGGTATGGGAACATGTCCAAAGCATAGAACTTAGGCTTGGAAAAATCCCAAACATCTGTCTTAAAAGTTTCATGTTCTTCCCAATATTTCTGCCATTTCGCTTCAATCGCTTTTGGATTATAAGGTATTGCCATGATAATAGCCTCCATAGATCAACAATTTTTCATCATTTATAACTAATAAATTTTAACATAACCAAATGGAATGTCAACGATAGAATCCGCGTTATTCCGACAAAAGAAATTCCGAGAGAATCACATTGCTCACATGAATTCCTTCTTCAGAAAGTCGTATGCAATCCTCCTCTTCAATCAAATGCCCGCTTCGCACATATTTTTCAATCACATTTCCGTAAACATGTTCCATTTGCTTACCGAACTGCAAACGAAAATCACTTTTTTTAATGCCTTTCATGCAACGAAGTCCAAGGAACATAAATTCCTCCATACAGCCGTTTGCATTCAAAGATTCCACGCTTTCAAAATACAGCTTGGATAATTCATCCTCCGGTGAAGCAAAGCACTCCGGATGCTTCCATCTTCTGCAGGACTGGTGGTACAGCTTCAGATCTGTCCCATTCTTTAATCGTGTATCCCGAAATCCGTCCTGCATCGGTAATGAACTCATTCGTAGCAAGGACGCCGCACCAAGACCAAACCCGACATATTCGCCGCGCTTCCAATAAACCAGATTATGCTGACATTCATAACCTTCTTTTGCATAGTTACTGATTTCGTAACGGTGGTAGCCGAATTTTTCGAGCTCTGTCTTCGCAAGCGCATACATCTCGCGTTCTTCGTCCTCGTTTACAAGGTTCAAATCCTCGCCATTTTCATATGCCTCAAAAAGCGGCGTACCTTCTTCTAAAATCAGGCTATATGCAGAAATGTGCGTTGGCTTTAACATCGCAACCGTCTTTAAATTCTTTTTAAACGACGCAAGGTTCTGTCCTGGAATGGCGCTCATCAAATCCACATTAATATTCGTAAATCCAGCCTTCATTGCACCCTCATAGGTCGATAAAAAATCCGAAAAAGAATGAATGCGCCCCAGTCGTTTTAGTTCCTCATCATGGGTGCTTTGTAATCCAATGCTCAGGCGATTCACTCCCGCCTCATGAATTGCTTTTAATTTAGAAGCATCCACCGTTCCGGGATTGCATTCCATAGAAATTTCAGCCGAATCTTTCACTGAAAAATTACTATGAACCGTTTTCAGGATTTTTTGAATCAAAAATGGCTGCAAAACGGATGGTGTTCCCCCGCCAAGAAATATGCTCACCACCCGATACTGGTCAGCATATGCCTTCGCAAAGTCCTGAATTTCTGTGCATAAATCTTCCACATAATCGGAGCTTATTATTTCAAGGTTCTCACACGCAAACGAGAGGAAGTCGCAATAAGCACACTTCCTCACGCAGAATGGTATATGAATATAAATACTAAGTTCACGCATTTTTGTCTCTTCTTACAATTTTACGAAGGTATCGAAAGGTACGCTTCTCGCCCTTTTCGGCCAACAATTTCAGCACCCAGTGAAGGTGTGCTTCCGTTTTTGGATGAATTAGAATTTGAGCACCAGTCGTATGGCGTGACTCAAAGTAATTCAAAGGTGACGCATCGGTATAATTCTCACCCATGTATATCTTGCTGGCAGCAATCCTGTCGCAAATCATCTCTACAAAATAACGGGTCGGCATCGGAACCGCTTCCACACGCTTTGTTACTTTATTGTAATCGTTCCAATATTCGTAATGATGCTTATTTCTGCCCTTGTGGTGCATCCATGCCTTGGAATAGCCATATTCCTCACGTTCGCCTTCATTTGGACTTCTGGTTCCCTGATAATGGAGCATTCCCTGAACAAATTCCTCCGGTGTATACTTACTCAAATCATGAAACAGTCCCTGAAAGCCAATCCCCGCACGAAAGCAATTTTTAATCACCTCGTGACGATGATGGGTGATGGTCTTAAAATGCTTCACCGCATTATCCCACAAGGTCTCTGATTTATAATCTTTTCCCTGAATTTTTAATGACATTTAATTATCCTCGTCAAGTTTCAGTACACTCATAAACGCCTTCTGTGGAATTTCTACATTACCAATCTGGCGCATACGTTTCTTGCCTTCCTTCTGTTTTTCCAGAAGCTTTTTCTTACGTGAAATATCACCACCATAGCACTTTGCAAGCACATCCTTCCGGAGTGCCTTAACGGTTTCTCTGGCAATGATTTTGGATCCAATCGCCGCCTGAATCGGAATCTCAAACAAATGTCTTGGGATTTCATCCTTCAGCTTTTCACACATCTTACGGCCACGCTCATAAGCACTTTCTTCAAATACGATAAAGCTTAAGGCATCCACTTCCTCACGGTTAATCAAAATATCCAGTTTACAAAGTTTACTGGTCTGGTAACCCTTTAACTGATAATCAAACGATGCATAACCACGGCTTCGACTCTTTAAGGCATCAAAAAAATCATAAATAATTTCATTCAGCGGTAATACATATTTAATCAGCGCGCGTGTACCTTCAATGTATTCCATGCCAATGTATTCGCCGCGTCGCTCCTGACAAAGTGTCATAATTGCACCAACGTATTCCGACGTAACCATAATTTCCGCATCAACCACCGGCTCTTCCATATGGTCAATTTCGTTTGGCTCCGGCAGGTTAGATGGATTGGTTAATTCCATCATCGTTCCATCGGTTTTATAGACCTTATATACAACACCCGGTGCAGTGGTCACGAGATCTAAATTGTACTCTCGTTCCAATCGTTCCTCGATGATGTCCAGGTGTAATAAACCTAAGAATCCACAACGGAAGCCAAAGCCAAGAGCAACCGAGGTCTCCGGTTCAAAGAACAATGATGCATCATTTAATTGCAATTTTTCCAATGCATCCTTCAAATCCTGATAGTGCGCTCCATCTGCTGGGTACAAACCGCAATATACCATTGGCTGAACCTTTTTATAGCCTGGCAATGCCTCCAGAACAGGATTGGCAGCATCTGTAATGGTATCACCCACACGTGTATCCTTAACATTCTTAATACTTGCAGTAATATAGCCAACCATACCGGCAGACAATTCTTCACAAGGGCGCAATGTTCCCGCACCGAAGTATCCAACCTCCACAACATCCGCTTCTGCGCCGGTAGCCATCATACGAATTCTGGTGCCCTTCTTAACAGTACCTTCCTTGATACGGCAGGAAACGATTACACCGCGATAAGAATCATACACCGAGTCAAATATCAAAGCAGCCAAAGGGCCATCCGGATCACCTGATGGTGCTGGAAGTTTATTCACAACAGCCTCTAATACCTCTTCAATATTTAAACCATTTTTAGCAGAAATCAGCGGAGCATCCTGCGCTTCGATGCCAATGACATCCTCAATTTCATCTTTTACACGCTGTGGTTCCGCACTTGGAAGATCAATCTTATTAATGACAGGAAATACTTCCAAATCATGGTCCAAAGCAAGGTATACATTCGCCAAAGTCTGTGCTTCAATAAAGTCGGGGGCCAAGGGGG
>JAZUHV010000317.1:0-3008 GCA_045641925.1 Butyrivibrio sp. | reverse complement strand
ATATGCCAATTCAGCATGGTTCAGATAATGTGTTAAGACGCATGGGACGTTGGACAAATCAAAAAGATATCTTAAATGTGATTGAACGTTTGAGAGCCGCTATACCAGATATATGCTTACGAACAACCTTAATCACTGGATTTCCGGGAGAAACAGAGGAAGATCATGAGATATTGATGGATTTTATTGATGAGGTCGAATTTGATCGATTGGGTGTATTTACGTATTCACCAGAGGAAGATACGCCTGCAGCCAGCTTCCCTGACCAGATTGATGAAGAAGTGAAATTGACCAGAAAAGATGAACTTATGGAACTTCAACAGGAAATTTCAATTGATAAAGGCCAACAAATGATTGGCAGAGAAATTGAAGTGATTGTGGAAGGCGTTGCAGATGATTATGGCGAAGAGGTTTATGTTGCCAGAAGTTATATGGACGCACCGAACGTGGATGGATATGTATTCATCCATACAGAAGAAAATCTGATGAGTGGAGATTTTGCAAAGGTACGTATTACAAAGTCTTTGGAATATGACTTGATTGGAGAATTAGTGTAATGAATTTGCCAAATAAATTAACACTGTTTCGTATTATTTTAATACCATTTTTTCTATTCTTTGTATTAACGGATGTTGTAGGACCTGTAAGCAATTTTATTGCACTTGGCATATTTGCACTGGCGAGTTTGACAGACGCTTTAGATGGAAAAATTGCAAGGAAATATAATTTAGTAACCAATTTTGGTAAATTTATGGACCCTATTGCAGACAAATTATTGGTATCGTCGGCATTAATTGCTTTTGTACAAACTGAAATGATTCCAGCTTGGGCGGTTATCATTTTGATAGCCCGTGAATTTATTATTAGTGGTTTCCGTTTGGTTGCTGCTGACACAGGAATTGTTTTGGCAGCAAGCTTTTGGGGCAAAGCAAAGACTGCCGTACAGATGGTTATGTGCGTAATTTTCCTTTTATATGGACCAATTGCAAGGTGGATTGCTTTTGGAAATCCTCTAGCAAACTCAGAAGATGCTATGAATAGTCCTGCTTGGATGTTAATTTTGAAATGGGTTTTAATTTGTGCATCTGTATTGCTTTCACTGATTTCTTTAATTGACTATTTGGTGAAGAATCGCAAAGTTATTGCGGATATGTAAATAAGCATCTTCGGGAACGCTTCAAAAGAATTATTTTTACAATAGAGGCATAAATATGACAATTGAAATTATTTCAGTTGGAACTGAAATTCTTCTTGGAAATATTGTGAATACAAATGCAGCGTTTCTTGCGAAGGAATGTGCTAACTTAGGATTAAATCAATATTACCAAACGGTAGTTGGCGACAATGATGGTCGCTTATCTGAAGTGTTTCGTGAATCTATATCTCGCTCTGATTTTGTGATTTTGACTGGCGGCCTTGGACCTACAGAAGATGATTTGACGAAAGAAACTGTTGCGAAGGTATTAAATATTCCTTTGGTTGAAGATGCGTTGGCTAAAACGCATTTGGAAGAATATTTTGCGTATAGAGGTTTAACTTTAACGGAAAACAATTATAAGCAGGCACTGGTTCCTGAAAATTCCATTGTACTTCAAAATGCAAATGGAACTGCACCAGGAATGATTGTTGAGAAAGACGGACATGCGGCAATTCTACTTCCGGGGCCTCCTTCCGAAATGGTTCCAATGTTTCAGAATCAGGTGCTTCCATATTTGGAAAGTAAATCAGACGATGTCCTATATTCAATAACAATCAAAGAGTGTGGCATTGGCGAAAGTATTTTAGAAACAATGCTTTTGGATCTGATTGATGCGCAAACCAATCCGACTATTGCAACTTATGCCAAAATTTCTACAAGTGAGGTTCGTGTTACCGCGAAAGCAAAAACAAGAGAAGCGGCAATAGCCCTTGTTCGACCTATTGAATCTGAGATTTTAAAACGTCTTGGAAATGCTGTATATGCAATTGATGGCGACTTGAATCTGGAGGATGCGGTATTTCTTCTTTTGAAAAAACATCAATTGACTATTTCAACAGCAGAAAGCTGCACCGGAGGTTTGATTGCTTCTAAACTTGTGAATGTATCGGGCATTTCATCATATTTTTCGCAGAGCTATGTGACTTATTCTAATTCTGCAAAGCATCAACTATTAGGTGTTGAAGAAGAAACCTTAAATAATCACACAGCAGTTAGTAAGGAAACCGCCAAAGAGATGGTAAACGGTTGTGCAAAAAAAACTGGTAGTGATGTAGCCATTGCTGTTACTGGATATGCTGGACCGGATGATTCAGATACAGAGCCGAAAGGACTTGTATATATTGCAGTTTGTGTAAATCAACACATAACTGTAAAGGAATTTCATTTTAATGGAAATCGTTCAAAAATTCGTGAGTGTGCCGCAATACATGCGCTCAACATGGCACGCCTTGCGATTTTAGAAGAATATGACAACAAAGGAGAATAGGACTATGGAAAAGAAACCATTTGTAACAAAGGAAAAGGTAGAGGAGATTGCAGCAAAAATTCCTACCCCTTTTCATATTTATGATGAGGCAGGCATTAGAAAAAATGCTGAACTTGTAAAGCAGGCATTTGCCTGGAATCCTGGATTCAGAGAGTATTTTGCTGTAAAGGCAACCCCAAATCCATTTTTGATTAATATATTAAGAGAATATGGTTGTGGAACTGACTGTTCTTCTATGACAGAATTAATGATGTCCAAGGCTATTGGCTGCAAGCCAGGTGAAATTATGTTTTCATCAAATGACACTCCGGAAGAAGAATTTGTTTTTGCAAATGAAATCGGCGCGATAATTAATCTGGATGATTTTACACATATCGATATTATTGACCGTTTAATTGGCATCCCTGAAACCATCAGCTGCCGTTTTAATCCAGGCGGATATTTCTCCATTGCAAATTCGATTATGGATAATCCTGGAGATGCGAAGTATGGATTTACCAAGGATCAGATTATTGAAGGTTTCAAAATTTTGAAGAGTAAGGG
>JAZUHV010000316.1:0-12003 GCA_045641925.1 Butyrivibrio sp. | reverse complement strand
GGTTTCCTGATAACGGGTACTTGCGCGGTCCTTCAACTGACGTCTAACGCTATTCGTTGTCTCGTCCATTGTTGCATGTGCTAAGAAATCTCGATCCTTCACACGCTCTGCAACAGCTTCATCGGACAATTTCAGCTCAATTTCATCCAAATCTTCTTCTGCATCTGAGCCTGTTGGAAGATGGAAATATTCTTCACTAGGGTTCGGATACTCTTCTGTAAAGATTGGTGGATCCTGCGCCTCGCTCTCCAGCATCTTGTCCATATGCCAGCACAAATAATCCGTAACAATTTCTAAGAACTGCATCATATTCTTCTCAATAGCATCTAAAAGACCTAAGTCAATTTCACTATCTTCGAAAATATAAATGCATTCTTCCTTTGCATGTCCGCTTAATCCATAAATGGTGTAATTTAAGAAACCATCTGTTTCTTCCGGAAGCTTTGAGGTTATCGCAATATACTGCCATGCATTCGGGAAAATGGTCTTCATCGTTTCCATCAAAAGCATACACAGAGTAAAGCGAATCTTCTCATCACTGTTTGGAAGTTCCATTGTGATGACCTGCTTGTTCTTATACTCACGGTCAAACAACTTCACATCCGGATCCTCGGACAAGTCAATCTTTCTTGCCGTACGCAAATCATCAAAGCGCTTCATCTCCAGATAAGCAGGAGTTGTAACGGTAAAATCCATCATTAATCTTGTAAAGGCAATATCCATTACTGTCTTCTTATGCAGAATCGTTGGATTTTCGCTCTTCACCTCGTAATTACGGATTTGGCGATAATACTTGCGACCTGTAAACTGATTCGAAGCTCGGTGCATAATAACGCCGGAATCCTTCGAAATATGATGTACCATGTAATACTTTCCATCGTATACAACATACTGACCCGGCAACACAAGCTGTGTTACGTGGTTCATCAGTTTTGCATCCAAATACTCTGTTTCCGTTTCTTCCTCTTCACATACAAAATATGCATTTTCCAAAGAAGTACCAAAACGGTCATGGAATCGCTCAATATTTAATTCAAACATACGCTCCAAATCGCGGGATACACCACTAAAGCCATGTGTCTGACTTGTCACAGTGTAAATATGTTCGTCTTCTCCATAATACTTCTTGAGCAATTCTCCAAGCTTATTGTTCGCATCCTCAGTAGCAATTCCTACCAGACGGAACTCTTCCACAATTTCGCTCTCATAAACCGGTCTGAAAGCCATTGTCAGTAAAAGCTTAATCAATGTATTTCTTTCCGTCTTCGCATATGCAGGAGCGAGCGATGGAATTGCGTTGGCCGCAGTTTCAAACATCTGTGGGTTGCAACGCATATAGTCACGCAAAAGATATGTCTCAGACAGCACGTTTACAAAGGATTGCTCCTTACCTCTAGAGAGGAAGGTTCTAACCGTTGCAAACATATTGATAAACTCATCTTCTGCAATCAAGAATTCTTCATTCTTTTCATCTGAGCACCAAATATTGGTTATAAAATCAATATTGTCATAGATACTCTTCTGTTGTGCAGGCATGTTCATATACTTACACAAAACAGGATAATATTGTCCGGCAATCCACTTAATATCGCGAAGTGGAACCTTGGTTTCGCCATACCAGTATACGTGTGGAATCTGGTTACGAAGCGCAACCGCGCCGATTTCCATACCATTGCCCAGGTAGCGAATTTCCTTTCCGAACAATTTCTGTCGTAAGAAGTCTCCGTCCGCATCCCAAGTCATTGCAGTGTGCAGGTTCTTGGTAACAGGCGGTGCCACAACATGGGTAATCTCTGACTGAAGCAGGTGGGACATCGTATCCACCAAGCCATCCACAATACGGTCACAAATACAATAGGTCGGCTTAGAACCATCCGCTTCCATTTCCTTAGAAAGAATTCCAAAGCCCATCTGAGCGGTATTGATAATCAAAGACGGCTCTAAAAGAAGCACAAAATCAACATTTCCTAAGAATTCGCGATTGGCATCCAGCAAAGACAAATCGTACAACTGGGAAGCAGTCAAAATACCAACTTCGCAATTTGGTTCGAAGCCATTCAAACCTGCCACACGCCATAATGACTTAATTCTGGCATACTGATGTAATACATCCGGAAGCCAAACCGTCAAATCCTCTGTTATGGAGGATCTGCCTACAATTACCAGACACTTCTTACCACGCAGTAACGTATTGATAAACGGCAGAGCGATATAACGCTCCAAATCATGGTAAAAAGGATTTAAAAATACAACATTCTGCCCCTTTAACAACTCAGTGGTTGCCAAAATACAATCGGCATTATAAGGATCAGGAGTACGGTTTAATTCAAAGAATTTTGCGGCAATTCTGTCCTCATAAAACTCAGACTGCGCCAATTGCTTAATCATAATCGCCGGTGAAGCCGTTGTTGAATAATCGCTCTTGGTAGCAGAGGTTAGCAGTTCATGTTCAAAACGTTTTTGAAGGATGGACTGGACCTTGTTAAAGTTACTGATTCTCTGTGAAAAGCTGTCATCCCCCAGCACTTCATGTTCAAATTCTTCCTTGGTATATCCATTTAAGAAGGAGAACATTTCTGCAAGGATAATAATTGCAAATACTGGGAAGAAGAATCCATAGTAATCAGAGGTTGTTCCGAAGTGGAACATAATTCCCAGAATATCACCAGCTGCAATTACAGCCACAATGGTCACCCAGCCTAAGACCTGGCGCACATTGACCCACTTATCCATCAAAAACCATTCATTATAATCCTCATCAAATTCATAGAAATGAGAGGAAATGTAACGTGGGTTTTTGTCACCGATAAATGTAAGTCTGGTGATTCCTCTGGCAATTGGTTTGATAATCAGGTATGCCAGTAAAACCAAAAGATTCATTAATACAACGAATCCTATCGTATCTAAACGCACATACTTGTCTACTAAACCTGTTAAGCCCGATCCAAACTGGCCCAGCTTTGAAAGAACGCCTAATACCTGATCACGGAATCCAAACAGTCCCGCAAACTGAGCAGCGACCTTCTTCCAAAATTTAATGCCAACAATCAGCATAATCAGGCAGTATCCAAATCCAACAAATGGAAGTGTCGCCTGTCTGCTCCTCGTTTTTCTTTTTCCACTTAGTTGACACTGAAGGAAAGTGAGGAGAGCCGTTATGAAGATAATTATGAAGATTTTAACTGCAATTTGTCTCATTCCTCATAAATTTCCTTTCTGTCAATTACTAATCGTGATACAAACTGAACCGGAGACTTTACATAATAACCGGTTTCATTCAATGGCACATCCTTATCCACATCTTCTCCAAAGGAATATTCCGGGTTCTTTTCCGGAATAACATCCAGGTCGATTTCACGGGATGTAACCAATACTGTGTTACTGTCAACCGGGAAATGGAATGCTTCGCACCATGCAAATACACGGTCCAGAACCAAATTTGCCTCTTTACGATGCGCTTTATATGCATCGTAAACCTCTCCGGAGGAAATCTTTCTCTCGTTCGACTGGTTCAGGAAAATCGTTCCACGTGTATATGTGGCAATGGCTGAAGTATATGTACCATACTTGCTTGAATTCTCATGCATTTCGCGAATATGGTCCTTCATTTCTCGATTGTATTCTTTTATTTTATGTGTAAAGATTGCTCTTTGCACAATCAAAACTACTAAAAAAGCAAGTAAAAGCACCGCTAAAAAGATGCCGGCATAAATTGCCGCTGGAGGCATTTTCCCCATGTCCAATGCCTGATGGAATACCAGGGATGGAACCCAGGCAAATACCACAATCAGGGCGATAAGCACCGCGGTCATGGCAATGACAGCGCCGTCAATTCTGGTCTTTATTCCGTAGCGAACTTCCTTTGCACGTTCTTCCACACTTGGCTTACGCTTCATACGAATATCCGGCAATGTCGTCTGCTGTTCCAGAATATTTGCGTAGGTGTCCTCCAAATTATTTTGAATTTCAACACGCTGATAATCTTCCAGACCGTCAGACTCTGCAACCGTTCTAACAGACTCTCTACGAACAAAACCCGCACTTTCTTCCAGAGCTCGCTCTCCATTTCGGAATAACGCATCCAACTGTGCCTCCGCTTTCTCACGGGCTGCGTGCCACTTTCCGGCCTCATAATCCTCGCTGCGGCGTCCCAAGTGGAACTGTCTGGTATCTACTGTAACATCGCTTTGCTTAACCGGAATTGGACTGATGGAAATCGTAGCCTCGTATTTCGGAAGATCACGGTCGTCCCTTGTCTTGCCACGATGCTCTCTTTCAAACGCTTCATTAATAAAATTCTTAATACCAGTTAAATGGCTGGCCTTGGTCTGAAGCGTCCTCTCCAGTTCCTTTTCATCCAGTTCAGCAGAAATCGTATACAAACGATATGCCTGTAAAGTACTTGGATCAATGCGATTGTTCGCCAAAATTAACACGCAGGACCAGAAGTTGAATAAATCGGCTTCCCTTTGCACATGTCCCTCCTCATGATATTCATAAGTCAGGAATCGGCAGGCAGCGGGATAGTTATTACGCTTCCAGAACTCGGAGCTTTCCAGTTCATTTCGGTCAATCCAGCTGGCCTTGGTCGCTTTCTCCCACTGGTTTTTCGGGCTAACGTGCCAGGTAACAATGATAATTTCTGCAGGAAGCTTTCCATCAAAATTATACTTGTCATTTAAAATCTGATGTAATCTTTCTGCTTCTTCGTCACGCTCCACCTTGTAATATGGCAGAATCAGCTTTCCCTCTTCGTTCTCAACCGGAATTGGAGGTCTTTTCTCAAATTCTTCCTGCAAGGCAGTGGTATCCTGACCATTCCTTTCCGCTTCCTCCAGCATCTGTCTTTCTTCTTCGCGTCTTTTCTTTTGAGCCTCTTTAATCGGATCAATCATGACGTAATTTTTCTCTGGACGTGGTACACCGGCTAACATATGCGTCAAGCGGACCAATGGAATCGGATTGGCCTCGGAGTAATCCACCCCATGATTTTTCATATAATTCTCTGAATTCACCTTGAAATCATAGGGATTTGAAGGATCTGCTTCCCGAGGATCCATATCCTCAACACGCACAATAATTGCACGCCATTCCGCCTTATCCTCGGTAAGTTCGCGAAGGTTTGGGAGGGCCGACGCAATGTCGGTCTTGTCCTCATTCCATTCGCAAACACCAAGGTTTTCCTTTAATGCATCCATAAATAGCGGATGAAACTCATAAAAAGATTCAATTGTCTTCTTGCTCTGTATCAATACAGAATACATAAATTTCGCACCGCCTTATTGCTTACTACTCAATAATCATTTTGGTTTTAGCGTGAACCTTCTCAGCCTCTTCCGGTAATTCCAATTCTTCAAAGGCCTCTGCAATGATACTGCAGAATACAGAGAATACATGCTCCTTCTTGATGGTTCTCATTGCAACGCTTTCCTCTTCAACATTTGCAAGGAACAGTTCAAACTGTGACATCAGGAAATCGCTTACTCTAGCAACGTATTCCTTCTCCTCACAATACTTGTAGAAGAACTTCTTCATTTCCTTAATTTCTACCTCTAACAAACGAGTAATCTTCTCCTCGTCATACGCATCGGTAGTCATGGATCTCTTTAACAGCATTGGTAAGTCAAAGATACTTCTAGGCTTCTTGTTATCATCATCCAGCTTGTACTCAGTAACCTTGAGGTCCTTAAGAATCTTACGCATCAATTCACTGTCTTCCAGAGTCTTGTCACGATTGATTTCGTTCTCAATCATTCTGTCATTTCTTTCCAGAATCTTGGTAACCAGTTCAGGGTAAATGGACATAGCATCCAATACCTCATAGAAGCGGTCACATACGGTACCATTGCTTACTACCAGTTCAGCGGAATCTACGTCTAACTTTAATTCCTTAGGATTACGTAAGCTGTAGTAGGACTTGGTTCTCTCCTGATAATAGCCTACATAGCCACCAACAATGCCCCAGAAGAATGCAGCGAGGATTTCCTCTTCCTGACGCTCCTGATTTGCATCATCCAAATCCGGCATCATGGCTACGTTATGCCACCATCTGTCGATATGTGGAGTGATAACCTTACTGTTACTAGGTACCGGATGAATCTTGCTTACTAAATCGTAGTATGCATTGAAGTATTCACCACCGGTTCTATTGTAGGTTTCTGCTTTCTGTGGAGGTGCAAACTTACTTAAATCATTTGCTCTTAAGCCGTAGAAGGACTTATAGAACAGAATCATATTCTTTGGAACGTCATCATCCGGCTGACCGCCAAAGTTCATCAGTTCCTCGTTAACCAATCTGGTTCTTGGAGATTCATCATCCGTTCTTAATGACTTATTAAATGCGCAGGCATTGATTGGATCTCTCTCCTCGCCAAGTGGCTTCTCGATAAATGGAGCAGCTAAGATCTTGGTCTCATCAAATACACGCTTTACATAGATATCCAAATCTGCCTGATCATAGATGCCATGCTCATAAATTGCTTCACGCTCAATTGCAGAAATAATATCCAGATCAATTTCAGCACCATAGCTGGTCATCAAAGTATCACTGAAGTATTCCAGAATCTCGTTATCAAATACACTGCTGAAGAAGTTTGAATTCTCAGGAATTGCTTCCATTAATGCAAACTCTCTAACCTTTAAGTAAATCTTCTCAGCAAGCTTAGAATCGATATCGATAGAGCTGCCGGTGTATGGCATCTTCTCTAACATCTTAGCTAAGCATTCTGGGGAAGCGCATACATACTTAGCAGCAGTACCCTTCATACGAACAAATCTGTTCTCGATATGCTTTAATTCACGGCTCATAGAAGCAATCTTGCTATCGAAGGAACGATAGAAGCTTGAGAATGAAACGCTAAGCTTCTTAATGTACTCAATACCTTCCTTGTAAACTGCTTCCAATACACGGTCAACACGATAGTTATTAATCTTCTGCATGTACTGGTTGTATGCAGCCTTTAAGTCTTCCTGCTCACCGCTCATTCTCTTGCGAATACGGTCAGCCAAAGGAATCTTTCTCTTAGCTAAGTCATCTACGGTTTCTACATAATCGTCGGTAGACTTATCATCAAAATATCTCTCTTCGAAGGTTGCGAAGTATTCTTCTTCATCCTTAATATTCTTCTGAACCAATGCAAGCTCGAAGCCAAGGCTTTCAGCGGACTTGTATAACAGATAACGTACTGCGTTTGGATGGATGAAATCGCCCTTACCATTACGCATGTAGGTCTCAATCTTGTAACCAAGCTGATTAGAGGTTACGCTATCATCATCTGCCTTAAAGATAGAGTAAGCAACCGTGCTTGCGGTATCCTCAATGTTACGGGAAACCGCAGTCTTGTACATGCATAACTGCTTATATGCATATACGAAATCTGCCCAAGCTTCTTCTCTATCGTTATTCTTCTCACCATTTAAGTTATTGATTGCTACAGAGGCATCATTCTTGTAACCATCGATGGTACGATTGTTTCCTGCACTATCAATTTCAATCTTACGCTTTAATTCATAAACGTAAGTATCCCAGTTATCACTAATCTTATTAAAACCGGTCTCATCGAATCTTGCACATGCATCCACAATTGCAACAGCAAACGCATCGTGGTTTCTAGCCATCTGCTCGATGGTATCTACGTAGAAGCTGTCCTCACGGATTTCAGCCACACGAACGCCCTGCTTTCTTGCCTTTGCATTTTCCGCAAAACGCTTCTTAAACATATTATCAAATACGGACCACTGGTCAGATACAGACTCCATTGCCCAGCTTAAGGACAAATACTTCTTAACTGTATCAACAGGGTAGATTAACATGGAAGTACCTGCACCTGCATAACGGTTACGACCCTTTTCAGCGCATAACTTACGGATGGTATTATCCTCAGAAGAGTTACTTCTCTTGTTCATTGGTCCAATGGACTGTGCGTAAATACAGTTAGCTGCATGATCCAAATACTGAGTGAAGGAATTCAGCTTACTACCATCAGCATTCTGTGCATCAAACAGGAAGCAGAAATCGAATGGTCTTACATCATAGGACTCAAACTTACCAGATCCTACACATGGAAAATCCATCTTTACGGTATCATGATATTTTGCAGGGAGTGTAGAATCTCCCTTCATCATGAATGCATCCAACTCTCTTAAGGTTGCGTAAGCATTACTCTTTAAGTTATTACGCTCTGCCTGTCCAGGAATTACTCCGTAGAACACTTCAGGAAGTAAGAAGAAACCTCTGGTGATGTTTGCACTCTGTCTGAAGTGAGTCTGTAAATAATTCTTAATGTAAAGTGCTACAGGGAGAATCAGACCGGAACCGGTACCACCTGCAAGAGAACTTACGATGATAACACGGAGAGCCTGCTGATACTCATTACCCTCTAACTTGTATAACTCTTCAATTGCCTTATGGAGCTCCTCCATCTTACCGGCACGAATAGCGGTTTCAAATGCCATACGAGATACGGCACGAACCTGACCAGCGCCTTCTGTTAAGGTCTTGCTGTTTAAGATTGCATTTACAGGGAACCACTCGTCTCTGGCATGCTTGTCAATGTCCAAATACTCACCAACAGAAAGCTTGGTGGATGTTTGGATTGTGTGAACCTTTTTGTCCTTTTCCTTGATTACACGTAATTCGTTGACGTCAGTATCGAATACAGCAAAGCCGATCTGCTTGCGCTGTTCTTCGGTTACCATTTGAGATACTCTCATGGCTACGTCGGAGCCCGTTCCTCCTAATCCGACGATTAATGTAGGTGCATTCATTTCTTCATCCTCCTAAAAATTATATGTTCGTTTATTATTTCCTTTATCTACCACTGTTTAATGTACAGGTGTATTCGATTGTTTCACCGGTACAGGTAACAACCGCGCCGGCAGTAATCAGTTTTTTCTTCTTGGAGTCCTTTTCGATAGGAAGTCCGTTTATGGCAAAATTATCTTTACCACCAAATCTCGCAGCATTCATTACATACATACGATTGTTGCCCGCCGCTCTCAGTTGCAAGGTGTTACTGATGTTTCTGATGTTAACACCATTCGGCAGGAATCGAACCTTGCCTTCCTCCGGTTTATACGGAATAAAGGTCGTCCAGCTTTTCTTAGTATAATTTCCTGGTGGCTGTTCCTTAGAAAGAATTCCAGGCACCAAAGGCCGCATCGTAATATTCGGACGCTTCTTCAGTCTCTTTGGTAAATACTTCTTAAATGGTGGAACATATCCAAGTACTAAAATCAGCACCGCCAAAGAAATCAAGCCAATGATAATTTTCTTCTTATGGCGTATAAACCAGTTACGCTGATCGCGAATATTAACCCAGGTCGTTGTCTTGCCAGCGGTCTGTCCTACACCATAGTCGCCACCCGCCACAATGCTAATCTCCATTGAGTTATACTGGTCACCACTTACCTTCTCAGAAACCAGTTTAGGATAGATATTAAGAATTCCCTTCTCGTTTGTCTTTTCTGCAACAAAGGTAATTCGCGAATCCTTTTTGGAAATCTGAGTAACCTGAGTTCCAGCAATGGAATCCCATTGCTGCTGCGTCAGCTCCTCGCCCTTCATCGTAACCTTCACCTTAATCGGGTTACTATTGGAAATACCCTTATCATCTAATGGATACTCAGGGTTATCAATTACGGTTAAGGTAAAGCCTTCATAACGCAAATCAGTAACATTTAAGGTTCCTGTCGCTGCGCCCTTCCAGTCATTTAATCCAGCAGAGCCACGAACCACAAACGTGATTTTGGTCTGATCAATTGCGTCCGCCTCGGTCATTCCAGATGTACTGGCCTGTGGGTAAATCTTATAATCACCAATGCTGTCACCCACCTCAACGGAGCAATCCATTCCCGGTGCATCAAAAGTCACGGTCAGACCACCATTTGTACAGCCCTTCAGTCCATTCCAGTCCTCTGCAGAAAGCTCTGAACCATCCTCCTTCTTAACGTGGATGGTTATCGGTGTTTTTTCTTCAAAGCCGCCGCCAGACAATGTGTAAGTCGGATTGTCTATCACTCCAACAGACAATGGAACGGATTTCTTTACATCACAGGTAATGGTCGACTTCGTCGTATTGTAATCCAGGTAAGTCGCCTGCACTGTTACGGAAACGGAGCCTTCCTCCAGGTTTATGACGGAGCCATTACCGAAATTACTTCCCAAATCGGTTCCGTTTAAAACGATTTTACCTGCATAGATAATATCCTTACCAATCAAAGCAGAATTGCCAACCTTGATACCATCTTTTTTTGATACCAATTCATAGCGAATCGTGTACTTGCCCGGATCAACTGCCTGATCCAACGCAACCTCTGTTCCGCTCTCATCCGTCAGGAAAACCTTGATTTTAATGTCCAAGGTGTAAAATACTTCAATCTTGCTGACATCACCGGTTACATTGATTTTGTAATCACCAGTTGAGAAATTTCCATTAAAGGTAGCTAATTGGCCCTGTAAATCTTTGGCAATCAGCGGATTTTCATATTCCACTTTTGTATTCAGTGAAGCCTTTTCGGAATACTTAACCGTTACAGGATTATAAGCAGTTATGGCCTTGCCACTTGGGTCAGTCAAGCCTGTTATTTTTACATCCTCGCCCTGCGCAAAAACGATAATCTGCGACATTGGAACGTCAACCTTAAAGGTCTTCTTATCGGTTGTCGGCCAATAAGTTGATGTATCAGGAATCTTGTTACTATTAAAGACCTGTGTGCAAATACCTGTGATATTTTGAAGGATTTGTTTGGATGTTTCAGCCTGGTACGGATAGATATGCTTGCTCACATCCTTAGCAATTGGCTTTGCATTCATACCCATTGCTAAGTAAACAACATTAATATCCGTGTTTTTCTTATCCAAATAGCCTTTTACATCGATGGCTTCGCCCGTCTTTTTATCTGGATCAAATTCACCATCCGTCAAAACAACCAACCATTTTTCGGCATTCGAAACATTTTTCTTCTGCAGATTTTCCATCGCTGCCTTGACAGCGTTAAATGGTGTTCCGCCGCTTCGGGTCACCTTTTCATGGACCTTGCGAACATTGGTTTCCGCGCCATCCGAACCCTTTAACTGAAGTCCGATTGTCTGGTCACCATCCCACAAATAGGAGCTCATATAGAAAATATTCATTTCGTCTTCTTCGCCCAGCATTGCAGCAAAGACTTCCAAAGAATATTTAGCCTGGCACCAGGTATCAAGCTTGTCCGTTTCGTTATACACCATACTTCCCGAGTCATCATATACCAGATTGATGATTCGTCTTGGTCTTGTGTTATCCGAGGTTTCTTCCCCATCCGCCGCGAGTACGGACGAAATCAAACCGCAAAAAACCATCGCAAAGGACAGTAAAAAAGCAATGAATTTCTTCATCCAATCACTACTCCTCTCATCATTGTCATACTAATGTATCATTTTAGCACAATTATTGTTTAAATAATATACTTTTATATAACTTTAGTCCTATTTTTCGTCGATTTGTACAATATTTATAAAAAAAGAATAAAGCGATGCCCTATTTTCAAGCATCGCTTTACTCTTTTTGTTAGAAATCACGAACAATTTCTTTATAACATATTTTTTACTCTTCTACAGGGGACATTTCTTCCCAAATTGCATAAAGAATTTTGCATTTGCCCGCAGTTTTTACCAGGTTCAATACTTCTGCGCCATCCTCAAACTGCATTCCGCTTCCATCCTCATTTTCTGCCCATCCTACAAAGGTGTACCCTTCTCTCTCAAACTGATTTGGCATAAGAGAATATGTCTGTCCATAGGTGCATTCCATATCTGTCATATCACCTAATGCATCCTCTCCACCGACAAATTGAATTCGATAAGTAATCGGAGTCCACTGTGCATATAAGGTTACCGTAGCGCCCGGTGTAGTAGTCAAATTCTTTATGGATGCTTTATTTGCGTAAGCTTTTCCGGTGCCATCCTTCTTGGTATTCCAGCCAGCGAAGGTATAGCCGGTTCTCTTAAATGCATTTGCGGTCAAG
>JAZUHV010000315.1:0-2093 GCA_045641925.1 Butyrivibrio sp. | reverse complement strand
CCTGTGAGAAATCATAATATGTTTCCGGAGGGGTCATCGCCTCAAACGCGTCATACCTCTTATTCTTCTTGGCCCATGGCAGAAACCTCTCCCGATACCAGTCAATTGCCATCTGATCGTGATTGCCGCGAACGCTTTGGTACTTTCCATTCTTCGTAATGTGCGTTCGCATCCACCCAATGGTTTCATAAACCTTAGGACCACGGTCAATCCAGTCCCCAACAAAGATAATCTGAGCATCCGCATCCCTTTGCTCGATGATTCCAAGGAGCTTCATTAAATCATCATAGCAGCCGTGAACATCGCCAATTACATAATGCATCTATATTTCTCCCTCCGGGTATTTGCTATTTTCATCATAAGGAATGATTTAGAAAACAACCATACACCATTGGTTTAATTATATCATTTTTATGCGATAAAAACGCAACTTATGATATAATAATTTATACTTGAAAGGAGCGACTTGCATATGGAAAAAAATGTTAGAGATGCGAACGCGATTACTCGCGATTATTTTGATTCGCTATTGGTGACTCCGCAGTATTTGGACTCCGATTTGCCGGATTTATCCATGGAATTATGGGGTGAAACCTTTCAGACCCCAATCATGTCAGCTGCGCTCTCGCACCTGCATCATTTGTGTGACAATGCAATGAGTGAGATTGCTGCGGGCATGAAGGAATGCAATGCGGTTCACTTTGTCGGAATGACGGAGGAGCCGGAATTCGCAGATATCACTGCCACAGGCGCTCGCACTGTGAAGATTATAAAGCCGCATGCAGACGATGCCGTCGTATATATGAAAATGAAACACGCGGTGGAGCACAATGCGTTTGCAGTTGGGATGGATATAGACCATGCCATCGCCTGGAATGGTGTTTATGATGTCGTTTGCGATTTGCCAATGCATCCAAAGACCACCGGTCAGATAGAGGAATATGTGAAGGCTGCCGGTGTTCCGTTTGTGGTAAAGGGTGTTTTAAGCCCAAAGGAGGCCGAAAAGTGTGCAAAAGCAGGTGCTTCTGCGATTATCGTGAGTCATCATCATGGTATGTTGGATTATGCTACACCACCGCTTATGATGCTTCCAGAGATTGTTAACGCGGTTGACGGACAGATGAAAATCTTTGTGGACTGTGGGTTTGAAAGTGGTATGGACGTATTTAAAGCGCTTGCACTTGGTGCAGATGCTGTTTGCGTTGGTCGTGCTTTGATGGACCCATTAAAGGAGGGGCGCGCAGGTGTTATTCAGAAGATGAAGCAATTAAACGCAGAGCTTTCCGTTGTTATGGCCAGAACCGGCGCAAAAAGGCTTTCCGAAATTGATCCATCGGTTATCAGACATCGTAACTTCTAGGAGGACATAGCATGAGATTAGGTGTTTCAACAAACTTCAGCCACTCTTCTGCAGAGGAATGGGTAAAGCATCAATTAGATTTGGGCGGACGTGCGGTGGTTTTTCCGCTGAATTGCGACGCAGATGAAGCCACTGTGGATGCATATACAAAGGTAGCAAAGGAAAATGATATTAAAATTGCCGAAGTGGGCGTTTGGCGTAATACGCTCTCCGCTGATTTGACAGATAGAAAGGCACAAATTCAGTACGCAATCCGTCAGCTGGAGCTGGCCGACCGCATTGGTGCGGCATGCTGCGTAAATGTCGTTGGGACCTACTGTGGCCCTAAATGGGATGGCGCTTATCTTGGGAACTTCTCAAAGGAAATGCGTAAGGATATTGTTTCCATGATTCGCGAGATTGTCGATGCGGTAAATCCAACGCATACGAAGTACTCTATTGAGCCAATGCCTTGGATGGTTCCGACCGGACCGGACGATTATTTGCAGCTTCTTGAGGAAGTGGACCGTGAAGGATTTGGCGTGCATATGGATTTTGTGAATATGATTAATTCTGCTGACAGATTCTTTTATATGAACGACTTCATGGACGAGTGCTTTGAAAAATTAGGTGATAAAATCCTAAGCTGTCATATCAAGGACATTCGTCTCCTGCCGGAATTTACGTTCCAGCTGCAGGAATGTGAATGCGGCGCTGGCGTTATGGATTTAAAGCATTATATGGAGCTTGCACA
>JAZUHV010000314.1:0-2054 GCA_045641925.1 Butyrivibrio sp. | reverse complement strand
GGCAGTTGACCAGACCAGAGGTTGGTTCTACTCTCTGATGGCGATTTCCACCCTGGTATTTAACCAGTCTCCATATAAGAACGTTATCGTTTTAGGACATGTTCAGGATAAAGACGGCCAGAAGATGAGCAAGTCCAAAGGCAATGCAGTTGACCCTATGGAAGCTCTCGGACAATATGGTTCTGACGCAATCCGTTGGTATTTCTATACCAACTCCGCTCCATGGCTGCCAAGCAGATTCCATGGCGATGCAGTTGTAGAAGGCCAGCGTAAGTTCATGGGAACCTTATGGAACACCTATGCATTCTTCGTATTGTATGCAAACATTGATAATTTCAATGCAAAAGACTATAAATTAGAGCCGGAGAAATTACCGGTAATGGATAAATGGATTCTGTCAAAACTGAACTCCCTGATTAAGGAAGTTGATGACGATATGACAAATTACAAGATTCCGGAATCCGGTAAAGCTCTGCAGGCATTCATTGACGATTTAAGTAACTGGTATGTTCGTCGTTGCCGTGACCGTTTCTGGGCAAAGGGAATGGAGCAGGATAAGATTAATGCTTACATGACCTTATATACCTGCCTGGTAACTCTCTGCAAAGCAGCAGCTCCTTTCGTTCCGTTCATGACAGAAGATATTTACCAGAATCTGGTTCGGCGTGATTTTGCAGATGCTCCGGAAAGTATTCATCTTTGTGATTATCCGGTAGCAGATGAAAGCCTCATCAATAAAGAATTAGAAGAGAACATGGATCATGTACTGGATGTTGTCGTTATGGGTCGTGCTTGCAGAAATAATTCTGCGATGAAGAATCGTCAGCCATTAGCAAACATGTACATTAAGGCACCATGGGAAATGAGTTCTTACTTTACCGATATTGTTGCCGACGAGCTGAATGTTAAGAAGGTTGAGATGAAAGACGATGTGAGAGACTTCTCATCTTACTCTTTCAAACCACAGCTGAAGACTGTTGGACCGAAATTCGGCAAACAGGTTGGTGAAATCCGTAACGCTCTGGCAGCAGTGGATGGAAATGCAGCAATGGATGAGATTAATGCAACGGGTAGTTTGAAATTGGCATTATCCGGAGGAGAAGTAGAACTTGCAAAAGATGATCTGTTGATTGAAACTGCTCAGGTAGAAGGCTTCGAATCCATGAGCGATTTCGGTATTACCGTGGTTCTTGACTTGAACTTAACCGATGACCTGATTGAAGAAGGCTTTATCCGCGAGCTGGTAAGCAAGATCCAGACGATGAGAAAAGAAGCAGATTTCGAAGTTATGGATATGATTACCATCTATATCAATAACAATGCCAAAGTGGAAGATATTGTAAACCGTAAGAAAGAACTGATGCTGACCGACGTTATGGCAAGTGATGTTTTAACCGGACAGATTGATGGTATTTCCAAGGAATGGGATATCAATGGCGAAAAGGTTGTAATCGGCGTAAAGAAGAACTGAAAATTCAAAATATACACAATATACAAACAATATTCAGACCGGATTGTTCCAAAACACGGCACAATCCGGTTTTTATTTATACAATGTCCGTATAAGCATATTAACATGGTAATTCGGCATCTTTGGACTGTTTATGCATAATATCGTTTTTTGCTTTGATGAAAACAATAAGCATATCGAGGATGCTTTTGGATTCACAGCGAGAACGGAAATTGTGGAAAAGGAAGCATCGTCATTGTATTACCGGCGGTTCCTGACAGAAATTCTGCGGGTGAACCGGGAATATGTGCCCGTGAAGATGCTTGTCCGCTCTAAAGGAGAACTCTATGTTTTGGAAGTCGATAAAATCAATTACATTGAAGCTTTTGGGAGGATTGCGGTAATACACTACACTCAGGATACGATTGAGACTTATGCCACATTAGAAGAAATCGAAGAACGGTTAATGGATTTGGAATTTTTCCGAGTTCACCGTTCTTTTTTAGTGTCAGTAAATAAAATTAAAAAATTCAGCAGAGAGTCCTTGGCGCTGGAGAATGGTGAAGAACTACCGGTAGGGAAGACCTATTACAAAAAGGTGAAA
>JAZUHV010000313.1:0-6021 GCA_045641925.1 Butyrivibrio sp. | reverse complement strand
CCTTCCTTGCGTAGTAAAACCATGCAATGGTGGATCCTCCATTGGCGTATCGATTGCGAGAACCAATGAAGAACTAGGAGCAGCATTGGATGATGCATTTGCATGGGAAGACAAACTGATTATTGAAGATTATATTAAGGGCCGTGAATTTTCCGTAGGTGTTTTAAATGGGAAGGCATTGCCAATCATCGAGATTGCCCCTCTCGAGGGTTTTTATGACTATAAGAACAAGTATAAGGCTGGTAGTGCGGTTGAGACATGTCCAGCTGAATTAACAGAGGAGCAGACCACGAGGATGCAGGGCTATGCAGAAGCGGCTGCGAAAGCAATTGGCCTTGGAACCTATTCTCGTATTGATTTCTTGATTCGTGAATCCGATGGTGCGATGTTCTGTCTGGAGGCTAATACGTTGCCGGGAATGACTCCGACCAGCCTTCTTCCGCAGGAAGCAAAGGTGGTAGGCATGGACTTTAATGCACTTTGCGAGGAATTAATCAATCTTTCTTTATAGAATAAATGGATGGAACGCAGTATGAAAAATATGACACTTGAAAACATTGCGAAGGCATGTGCCGGAACTTTTTATGGAGATGCTGCCAAGCTGAATACAGAGGTTCATGCAATTGCCATTGACTCCAGAAAAATTGGGGTTGATGATTTGTTCGTGGCGGTAAAGGGAGAACGCTCTGACGGACATTCCTTTATTCCGCAGGTTATAAATAATGGTGCACTCTGTGCCCTGGGAGAAATTCCGGTGGAAGAGGTGCGCGAAATGATGCAGGGAGAGCCATTGAACTATATTCAGGTGGAGTCTACACTGAAGGCACTTCGTGAAGTGGCTGCATATTATCGTTCAACATTGCAGGTTAAGGTGGTGGGAATCACTGGCAGTGTGGGCAAAACCAGCACCAAGGAAATGATTGCCAATGTGTTAGGAACCCATTATCGTGTGCACAAAACTGCGGGAAATTTTAATAATGAAATAGGTCTGCCACTTACCGTATTTGGAATTGATGAGACCCATGAGGTGGCAGTTTTAGAGATGGGAATCGGTGATTTCGGAGAGATGTATCGTTTGTCGGAAATCGCGAGACCGGATGTTATGGTAATCACGAACATCGGATGGTGCCATTTGGAAAATCTGATTACCAGAGATGGCATTTTAAAGGCAAAGACGGAGTGCTTTGCGAATCTAAATGATGGCGCTTCTGTAGTATTAAACGGAGACGATGACAAATTAATTACGGTTGAGACTGTTCAGGGAAAAATGCCTGTGTTTTACAGCATCCTGAAGGATGACGAATGTACCTGCGATTTTCCTGTTTATGCAACCGAATTGGACAATCAGGGTCTGGAGGGCATTGACGTAACCTTGCACGTGTATGGGGAATCCGTTCGTGTGCATGAACCGCTCCCTGGTGAACACAATATTTCCAATGCCCTGGCAGCAGCTGGTGTAGCGCATCTTTTAGGCCTAACTATTGAGGAAATCAAAGAGGGCGTTGAGCATGCGACAACCATTCAGGGACGAAGCAATTTTATTCGTACAAATCGTTTGACCATTATTGATGATTGCTATAATGCTAATCCAGTTTCTATGAAAGCATCCATTGATGTTTTGGAAAAAGCAACGGGAAGAAGTATTGCAGTGCTCGGCGATATGGGTGAACTTGGCACAGATGAGAAGGCGCTGCATTACGATGTAGGTGAGCATGTAGCAAAGTCCGGTATCAATGTATTATTTACAGCGGGACCATTGTCCGCAGAAATTGCCAGAGCTTGTGCTGACGCAGCCTCTATTGAGGTGCATTCCTTTGCGGATAAGGATGCCCTGTTAAAGGATCTTTTGACTTACGTGAAAGAGGGAGATACTGTTTTAGTAAAGGCATCCCATTTTATGGGCTATACACAAATTGTGGAGGCATTGCAGCAATTTTAAAAATCTTCACAAAATGGAACGCATAAGTACACAAAAAAGACACAAAGCGAAGCTATACTACAATCATACTTGATACAAAGGAAGGAGACTTCGCTATGAACGATGAAAATTTAAACCAAAATGATACAAATTCATATACACAGAATCCATATGTGCAAACACCATATGGCCCTGGCCCATACACACAGCATTTTTATGCCGAGAGCATGTATGGTGAGCCTGCCCAGAACACGCAGAACCCAGAGCCTGAAATTCCACCGGTAGAGACAAGCAAGGAGGAAAAGCCTAAGAAAAAGAAGGGCGGCATTGCTAAAAAGATTGCGATTGGAATGGCAGCCGCATTGGTACTGGGATCGGTAGCAGGTGCAGCCTGCTTTGGGGTGAATTATCTTGGCAATCGTTTTATTCCAATCGATAATAACCAGCAAACGACGGTGGCACAGAACAATTCCAATCAAACGCAGAATGCCGTGAATCAGAATACCACGACGATTACGCATACCAATGTGAATGTCAGCGCAACGGTTATGGATGTATCTGACCTTGTGAAGTCCGTGATTACTTCTGTTGTGGCAATTGAGGGAACCTATACCTACACCAGTGGATTTAATATGTGGGGCAATTCCCAGACCTATAAAGGCACCATCAGCGGCTCTGGTATCATCATCGGAACCAATGAGGACGAGCTTTTGATTGTTACCAATCACCATGTGGTTGAAAGCATGGATAATGGCTCTATTCAGGTGGCTCTTTATGATGGAAGTGAAGTTCGTGCAAATGTGAAGGGCTCCAAAGCACACAATGACTTGGCAGTAATCGCCGTGAAGCTTTCGGATGTTCCAGCAACGGCAATTTATTCCATTGCAACCCTGGGCGATTCCACGCAGGTGGAGGTGGGTGACGCGGCTATTGCTATTGGTAATTCCATGGGCTATGGCATTTCGGTTACTACTGGTATTGTCAGTGCATTGAACCGTAGCGTAACGGTGGATAATACGGTCTATGAGCACCTGATTCAGACCGATGCGGCTATTAATTCCGGCAATTCCGGTGGCGCGCTCTTTAATGCAAAGGGCGAGGTTATTGGAATTAATTCCGTAAAGATGAATAATACAAGCGATGCCAATGTGGAAGGCATGGGTTATGCCATTTCCATTTCTTCCGTACAGGATATCATCAGCGAATTAAGTCAGGAGGAGACCAAGATTAAATTGTCTGATGATGAACGTGGATACCTGGGCATTACCGGAATTACGATTACAGATGATATTTCCAATTCCTATGGTTATCCAAAGGGCGCACTGATTCGCTCAGTTGCGGATGATTCCGCAGCGGAGGAGGCTGGACTAGTCAAGAATGATATCATTGTTTCCTTTGATGGGAATGACATTTTAACCTACGATGAATTATATGAAAATATGTGTTATTACCCGATTGGTGCAGAAGTAGAAGTGCAGTATTATCACATGAACAATATGGGCGATTATGAACTGAAGACCACCACAGTCACCCTTCATGCCCGTTAGGAAAATATAAATTAAGGCATACACCCTGTAGCAGCTATACTGGACTATGGGGTGTTTTTTGTTGTTCAAAAAACAATTTTATGCTAAAATATATTATGTATGACTTTATACATTGGAGGTGAACGACATGGAAGAAATTCATTTCGATTCAGACGATATAGAACGTAACGAAGAGGATAATGACAACGACGAATACGAAAAGATTTGTTATTTATGTCATCGCCCGGAAAGCAAGGCCGGCAAGATGATTAGCCTTCCACAGGGCATTTCCATCTGCGCGGATTGTATGCAAAAAACCTTTGATACCATGAACCATACCAATTTTGATGATTTATCCAAAATGGGTGGGATGCCAAACATTCATTTCATGAACATGGATGATTTTATGATGGGCGGCAGACCAGAGCCAAAGGTAAAGAAAAAGAAGAAACCGTTACCACCGATTAATTTAAAGGAAATTCCGGCGCCACATGAAATCAAGGGAATGTTAGATGAATATGTGGTTGGTCAGGAAAAAGCAAAGAAAATCATTTCGGTTGCGGTTTATAATCATTATAAGCGAATTGCGAATGGTACTTCTGCGGATGGCATTGAAATATTAAAATCCAATATTTTGATGGTTGGTCCGTCTGGCTCCGGTAAGACATATCTGGTACAAACGCTGGCACGTATTTTGAATGTCCCTTTGGCCATCACCGATGCGACCTCCTTAACGGAGGCTGGTTACATTGGCGATGACATCGAAAGCGTTGTTTCCAAACTTTTGGCAGCAGCGGATAATGACGTGGAGAGAGCGGAACGAGGCATAATTTTCATCGATGAGATTGATAAGATTGCAAAGAAGAAGGAAACCAGAAGCCGAGATGTCAGCGGTGAATCCGTGCAGCAGGGCTTACTTCGAATCCTGGAGGGAAGCGATGTGGAGGTTCCGGTGGGTGCCAGCTCTAAGAATGCAATGGTACCAATGACTACTATAAATACAAAGAACATTTTATTTATTTGTGGCGGCGCATTCCCAGATTTAAAGGACATTATTAAAGAACGTTTAAATGAGCATTCTACGATGGGCTTCGGTTCTCAGCTGAGGGATCGATTCGATAACGACCCTGAAATTTATACACATACTACTCTGGAGGACTTGAGGAACTTTGGTATGATTCCGGAATTCTTGGGAAGACTTCCGGTCATCTGCCCATTGCGTGAATTAGACAAAGAAATGCTGGTACGTATTTTAAAGGAGCCAAAGAATGCGATTCTGAAGCAGTATTGCAAGCTTTTGGAATTGGACGAGGTGGAATTGACCTTTGATGAGGATGCTTATGAGGCAATTGCTCAAAAAGCATTGGAGAAGAAGACCGGCGCGAGAGCTTTACGTTCCATTATTGAGGATTTTATGCTAGATATTATGTATGAGATACCGAAGGATAAGAACATCGGACGTGTAGCGATTACAAGAGATTACATCATGAATACCGGCGGCCCTCGAATTGAAATGCGCGGAGTGGCTTTATTGGAGAATAAAGAGTAACTTTTTCGTTGTGGGGGTTTACGATTGAAATTACTTTATAACATTAATTTTGATATATGCGCTACATTGTTTTTGACCGTGATTTATATCTACCTGAATGTGCAGTACCCGCAGACAACGAGAACCAATCGGTTATTTCGCGTGACGGTTCTGCTCGCATTGATATTATCCGTTTTTGACATAGCGTCCGCATATACAATTTCATATGGACCAATACTTCCGAGATGGATTAATTTCACCACAAGGCAATTGTATTACGTCTTTGAAGCGCTTTTTGTGACCTTTATATCTTATTATGTCCGGTCCTATTTGAGTGCACAGGCATTTTATAAGAGACAGGGGAAACTGTTTTGGATTGTCTCTGATTTACCGCTGATTATTTTCTTTTTGACTCTGATTGCCAATATTTTTACGGGATTGATTTTCTGGGAAGCTGCGCATCAATTCAGCATTTTTTATGTGGATGGTGCGGGAAATTATCTGTTCGGTGGATTGCGTATCTTTACCTGGTTATTGCCGGCATTTTATGTGTGTCATATTTTTGGCTGTCTGTTTTATTATAGAAAGGCTTTCAACCGCCTGTATGTGCACTCCATGATTCTGATGATGATGCTGGTTGGCATTTCGGCTGTGGTTCAGATTGTCTGGTTAGATAGGGTAATGTTAATTAATATGGGTATGTCAGTGGGCTTACTTCTTGTATTATTAACAATGGAAACTCCAGAGTATCAGAAAATTGTGGATACGGTGGGAGAATTAAATCAGGCAAAAGAAGATGCGATGGCAGCCAATAAGGCGAAGAGCTTATTCCTTGCGACCATGTCACATGAAATCCGTACACCAATTAATGGTGTGCTCGGTATGAACACGATGATTTTAAAGCAGAGGAATCTCTCAGCGGGTGTAAAGGAATGTGCTTTGAATATTCAAAGCTCCGGAAAAGGATTGCTATCCATCATCAATGATATTCTGGATTTGTCAAAGATTGAAACGGGAGAACTGGAATTGGTAGAAGACCGTTATGAACA
>JAZUHV010000312.1:0-3916 GCA_045641925.1 Butyrivibrio sp. | reverse complement strand
AAAGGGTTATACCGTATGGCAGGAGCTGGAAAATTACATCAAGGAGAAGGAACGCAAGCTGGGCTATCAGCATGTTATGACTCCTTGTGTTGGTACAGTTCAGTTGTATCAGACCTCAGGACATTGGGATCATTACAAGGAAAATATGTTCCCAGCCATGGAAGTGGAAGGCGAAAACTTTGTTCTTCGTCCGATGAACTGCCCACATCATATGATGATTTATGCAAACAAGCCGCATAGCTATCGTGAGCTGCCAATCCGTATCGGTGAGATTGCACACGATTTCCGATTTGAGTCTTCCGGTACCTTAAAGGGTATTGAAAGAGGTCGTCACTTCTGCCAGAATGATGCGCACTTATTTGTGACACCGGATCAGATTAAGGATGAAGTAAGTAAAGTTGTTGATTTGATTTTTGATGTATATAAGGATTTCGGTATTGAGAATTACCGCTGTGTGCTTTCCCTTCGCGATCCTGCAGATACCAAGAAGTATCATCCGGATGATGAGATGTGGAACAAGGCTGAAGACGCATTGCGTCAGGTATTGAATTCTCTTGGCATCGAGTATACAGAGGAAATCGGTGAAGCAGCATTCTATGGACCTAAGCTGGATGTTAATGTAAGACCTGCAGTTGGTGCAGAGTATACTTTATCTACCTGCCAGTTAGACTTCTGCCTGCCTGCTAAGTTTGATTTGAAGTATGTGGATTCTGATTCTACAGAGCAGACTCCGGTTGTTCTTCATAGAGCGATTTTAGGATCTCTTGATAGATTTATGGCATTTATCATTGAAGAGACCAAGGGAAAGTTCCCTGTGTGGCTGGCGCCATTACAGGTTAAGGTGCTCCCAATTTCTGAAAAGACAGTGGATTATGCTGCAAAGGTTAATGCTGCACTGGAAGATGCTGGTGTTCGTACCCAGCTTGATGATCGTAACGAGAAGATTGGTTACAAGATTCGTGAGGCACGTCAGGTTGATCGCGCACCATATATGCTGGTTGTAGGTCAGAAGGAAGTGGAAGAGGGAACGGTAAGTGTTCGTAACAGAGACACAGATGAGACCGAAACCATGAGCCTTGAGTCATTTATTGAGAAGGTTAAGACGGAAATTGCGAATAAGAGCAGATAGTCTTACTAATGATTTTTGATTTGATATGATTAAAAAATGGGCGTCCCAATGGGGCGCCCAAAAATTCTTATGTGGGGTCACGTTCGTGTATTTACCCCGAAAATCCCAATTATTTAAAGTGCGTTGCATGGTTAGTGCCCTTTTGTAGGGCGAAAATGAAAGCGTACAATCTAAAATAGAAATTAAGCAATGCGCAATTTGGAGGCTTAATGTGAAAAAACAGACATCATGACTTTGCTAAAAGGAGTAAAAATCGTTATTACTCAAAATAAATCATGATATCACCGACACCGCCAACAACGTCAATGTGAAGGAGTGGCGCCTCTGGAGCACTGCTAGGAGTGCCGTGAACTTTGATATCGCCCATACCCGGCTTGCCGTTTGTGACTGCTCTCCAGGATGCAGGCACATGCACGCGAAGGTCGCCGACACCGCCTCGAAGGGACAGATAGGCATCGCTCTTTGGCAACGTTGTTCCGACAAAGTAAAGCGAAATATCACCGACACCACCTAAAATCTTGGCGGTTTCGAAGGTGTCAGCATTGATATAATGCGTCTGATCTCCAACAGAACCCTGAATAACTACATTGGCTTCGCTGGTGGAAGACTCGAAATCTTCTGATTGATTGAAATTTCCATCATCGATAATCGTTTCATTCCCATTGTTGATATAAATGGCCTTTTTGCGACCGATGATGCTACGCTTGATTAAGGTGGCTCCAAGAGAAACGAGCGCGGCAACCAGAATAATCATCCAGTAAGGAATCGCCTCAATCATAAGCTCTTTACGGAACAGGCAGGCAACAACGGATAGTGGCATGATAATTTCGAAGAAACTCAGTCGAATGCAGCCATTCACCAGAATGAAGAGCATAAACAGGGAAAGAGCAACCTTAAAGATTGGGATGGAAGCAGGAATTAATCCAATGGTGTTAACCACTAAAAATGCTGCAAATACAATTAAAAATACTCCGGCAATAATCATTTTCCATTTGATACTTTTTTTATTCATGACGTAACCTCTTTTCTTCAATTTTACTTAATAAATCATTGATGTAACTTCTGGAGGCATAGGCGGTATGCGTGGAATTTTTGAATTCCAGTTCGCTTGCTCCGGTAATGTTCTTGTGAATTGCACGTATTTGTGCGGTATTCACAATGGTCGATTTTGACACCCGCATAAAGGACGATGGAAGTGCACTTTCCAATTCGTAAAGCCTTTGCCTGCTGGTGTAGACCTGGTTGGTTGTGTGTACCGCGACACGGGAACCAGCTGTTTCAAAAAACAGTATTTCGTGAATTCTCAGATAATACTGGGTATCGCCGATTTCGACCGGTAGGATACTATTGCCGGCAGTGGCATTTTGTATCCTGGCTTGCAGACGCATTACTTCTTCATTCAGCTCGCGGCAGTGAAGGACGATTTCGTCGTCCTCCAGATTAGGATTAATTTCCAATCTGAATTTCATCATATCCCCTTTTGACATTTGTTTTTTTCATGAGCTCATTATAGAAAACGATTTCTTTTTCGTAAATGAAATTTGTGCAACAGGTTAATTTTTGATGCCAAGTGGTAAAAATGTAAACCTTATGTTTCTACTTGATATTTCTTTCACGATGTGAGAAAATAACTATAATTGCGGATGTAAAAATACCGCATGAAGTGATAACAATTTGAAAGGAGTTATACAATGATTTACACAAAAGAAGTTCAGAATATGTGTCCTGTAGCTAAGGGCGCTAAGCATGAGCCAGCTCCAATCCCAGAAGAGGGACAGTGGGTACACGCTAAGAAGATTGAGGATATTTCCGGTTTCACACATGGTGTGGGTTGGTGTGCTCCTCAGCAGGGTGCTTGTAAGCTTTCCTTAAATGTAAAGAACGGTATCATCGAAGAAGCTCTTGTAGAGACTATCGGATGCTCCGGTATGACCCATTCTGCAGCTATGGCAGCAGAAATCCTTCAGGGCAAGACTATTTTGGAAGCATTAAATACTGACCTTGTATGTGATGCAATTAACACTGCTATGAGAGAGTTATTCTTACAGATTGTTTACGGACGTACTCAGTCCGCATTCTCTGATGACGGTCTTGCAATCGGTGCAGGTCTTGAAGATTTAGGTAAGGGTCTTCGTTCTCAGGTTGGTACTATGTATGCAACCAAGGAGAAGGGTGTTCGTTACTTAGAGATGGCAGAAGGTTATGTAACCGGTATTGCTTTAGATGAGAACAATGAAGTTATTGGTTATCAGTTCGTTTCTCTTGGAAAGATGACTGACTTTATTAAGAAGGGTGATGACCCTAACACCGCTTGGGAGAAGGCAGCAGGTTCTTACGGACGTGTTAAGCCAGAGCAGGGTGCTGTTAAGATTATCGACCCTCGTCAGGAATAAGAGAAAGGAGAATTACGACAATGGCATTATTTGAATCATATGAGAGAAGAATTCCTCAGATCAACGCTGTATTAAACAGCTATGGTATTGCTTCTATTGAAGAAGCAGAGAAGATTACAAAGGACGCTGGTCTCGATGTTTACGAGCAGGTTAAGAAGATTCAGCCAATTTGTTTTGAGAACGCTTGCTGGGCTTACTTAGTAGGTGCTGCAATTGCTATTAAGAAGGGCTGCAGAAAGGCATCTGATGCCGCTGCTGCTATCGGTGAAGGCCTTCAGGCTTTCTGTATTCCAGGCTCTGTAGCTGACCACCGTAAGGTAGGTATCGGCCATGGTAACCTTGGTAAGATGCTTCTTGAAGAAGAGACCGAGTGCTTCTGCTTCTTAGCAGGTCA
>JAZUHV010000311.1:0-3078 GCA_045641925.1 Butyrivibrio sp. | reverse complement strand
TACCGGAGCCTCCAACTGGGCCATTTTATGCTTTGTCACTCGAGATCACTTATCAATCCGAATGTCAGAAATCATGTACGATGTTCCTCGTATGGTCGCAATTGTTTCAGCGCTTTTGGCTCTTGCGGCTGCGCTCTTTATCATAAATAAGCGTATTTCCGCGAATGAAGACCGCCAGAAACTAAGACACATTGCTTATACCGATCGACTGACTCAGGGTTATAGTTACGCCTATTTTGAAGAAATGATGCACCATCGCGATCGTAATGGTTATGTCATTTCCATTGATATTCATGCCTTCAGAACTATCAATTCCGCTGTTGGAACCAAGGCAGGCGATAACGTTTTGGTAGCAATTTGGAAGGTTTTGGAGGATTCTGTAAATCCGAATGAGCTTGCAGCGCGTGTAAATTCCGATCACTTCACCATGTTTTTACATGAAGAAAACAAGGAAGCGGTAGTGACACGCTTAGAAGCGATTACCGCCCGAATCAAGGATATTTCCAACCAGCTATCAACTCCGGAAGTAATTCCATTCTTTGGTGCCTGCGCCTGCGATATATCCAGTGAATTAAAAGAGGTTGAAAATCATGCCATTATTTCCAGACATATGGTAAGCATGGATTCTAAAAAGAATTATGCCTTCTACAGTGATTTTGATTCCAATGCGCTTCTTGAACAGACCCGTCTGATTAATGGCTTTGAAAGGGCAATCAACAACCGTGAATTCAAGGTATGGTATCAGCCGAAATTTAATCCAAACACCTCAGAAATCGTCGGTGCGGAGGCTCTGGTCCGCTGGCATCTCCAGAACCAGATTATTGCACCATTTAAATTCATCCCAATTTATGAAGAAGACGGAAAAATCCGTGATTTGGATGAGTATATGTTCCGTATAGTCTGCGAACAGCAATCCATTTGGCGTGCTGCAGGGCATCGACTGGTTCCGATTTCTGTCAATTTGTCCCGTATAAGCGCTTATCAGAGTGGATTGGTTGAGGAATATTCCAACATCATGGATGAATATGGTCTGGAACATCATCTCGTTCCAATCGAAATTACAGAGAGCGCAGCCATCGATGACGAACTGATTCGAAATGTTGTCAACCAGTTTACGGATAATGGTTTCTCCGTACATATGGATGACTTTGGTTCCGGTTATTCCTCACTCTCTTCGTTAATTAACCTGAAGTTTGATACCATTAAGATGGATAAGAGCCTTACAGACACCATCGGTAAGGGTGATGGAGAAAAGATTATTTCCCATACCATTGCGCTCGCAAAGGAATTAGGTCTTCATGTTACCGTTGAGGGTGTTGAAAATGAAAATCAGGTAGAATTCTTAAAACCTTTAAATTGTGATAATATTCAGGGTTATTATTACTCAAAGCCATTGCCGCTCGAGGATTTTATGCGTATTTTTGTTTAATGGTTTGTATACAAATATAGCCTATGATATAGTATAAAAGATATTTTTACTCAGGAGAAAAACGATGTTTTGTATTTATTGTGGTTCTCAGACCGAAAACAGTACTAAAATTTGTGATGCATGCGCTGCAAAGCAGGTGCAAAGCTCCCCATTCCAGCCAGAGGCACCATTGATGACGGCAGCCTCGGAGACTGTGAATATTCCGGAGCAGGCTCCATTTCAGCCGGAAACCTTAACACAGCCAGACATCCCTCAGGAGCCGGCCCCTCAGCCAAATTCCTATAATTATCAGTGGCAGGGCTTCGCGCCGGAACAGCCGCCGATTGCCCCACAGCAGCCACAGGCTCCTCAGCCGGAACCTGAACAGGACTCCACCGAGCATATTAAGGCCTTAAAAAATGCCATGAGTTCCTTCCCTGCTATGATGTGCGCGATTTTATTATCCGCCACTGCACTTTTCAACATTATTAATTTCTTTGTTAGCACAAATGGTTCCGTAGGCCCGGCTATTGGCATGCTGTTCTCTATAGGTGCTCCGATGCTTTTAACGGCAGCTGGTGCATGGATTAGCTACCTATCTGCAAAGGGAGAACGTGAGATTCCGATTACTGCAGGCTTGAAGATGGCCACCGCGGTCGGCATTATTGATATTATTGCTATTTCCGTTGGCCTTGTAATATTCTTCGTAGGCTTTTGCGTTGTTGCTGCGGCAGGTGGTCTGGCTTCCCTTTATGGTACCGACTTTGCCAAGTTTTTCGGAAGCAATTTCGTTGCCATTGCCAGCATATCCTTTGCAGTCATACTTGCAGTCTTTGGACTTGCTATGGTCGCCATGATCCTGTGCATTATCTTCGTGGCACATTGCAACAAAAACCTTGGAATTATGCGTAATGTTCTGATGGGCAGAACCAAAAATGTCAAATTATCCTTCTTCCCTGTTATCTGGCTCTATGTTATTGCCGCTTGTAATGTCATTGGTATTATTAATAATATCGACACCTTAATTTCCGGCGAAGCATTTGCACAGTTAACTGGTATTGCAGCTCCTAGCGCTGCATCAAGTGTGATTGGAATCTTTGTATTCCTTTGCACCGGAGCATCCGCCGTGTTCGGAGCACTTGCAATTGCCAAGTGCCGCAAGGATTTATTGGAAGTTCAGTAGTTTATTTAACCCCTCATAGCGTATCGCCTATGAGGGGCTTTTTTTGAGGAATCTATGCAAACACCTAAACTCATTTGTAATCGGTCCGATGCCTATAGCATTCTGGGCATCCCGGACGGCTCTGACGAGGCAGACATCAAAAAAGCATATAAAAATCTAGTGAAGCTTTTTCACCCGGATATGGCCTCTATAGAAGACAATGAGGTTTATACCCGCGTTGTGGAAGCCTATGAATATCTATGCACGCATCCGGCTCCTATGGTTGCCCCGCAAAATGCACCGCAACCAAAGGCAAAAACTTCTGGAGGGAAAATCTTAGGATCCCCGGATATGATTTATCGCTCTGGCTCAAATCGTGAAACCTTTGAACGCAAATATCAGGAACAGAAAGCACAAAAGGCGCAGGAATGGGATCGTCGAATGGAACAATACGCCGCAGAGCAGAAGCGGCGCGAGGAAGAATACCGTCGCACCATGGCGGCCATTA
>JAZUHV010000310.1:0-2601 GCA_045641925.1 Butyrivibrio sp. | reverse complement strand
AGAATTATGATTGATGGAACGTTGGTTACTACCATCAGTCCCTGCAGCAGGTCTGCGATATCCCATACCAGTCCGGCTGATGCAATTGCACCCAGGAATACCAGAATTGTAGCGATAATACGCATAACAAGCAGTTCTGATTTCTTTGCATTTCTTCCGATGATGAATTCATAACAGCCTTCGCAGTATGAATAGTTACCAATCAGAGTTGTGAATGCGAAGAAGCACATTGCTATTGCAATGAATCCAGGTCCGAAACCACCTAATGTTGATGCGATTGATGACTGTACATAACCTGCAGCATCAGGACCATCAGCCAGATTGAAAGCACCTGAGTCAATGCCAGTTGACAGGCACATGAATGCTGTAGCTGTACAGATAATCAGTGTATCGATAAATACTGAAAGCATCTGAACCATTCCCTGCTTGGCCGGATGTGATACGTCAGCTCTTGCTGCAGCATTTGGAGCAGAACCCATACCGGCTTCATTGGAGTACAGACCTCTCTTAACTCCCCACATGATGCATGAACCTGCGAATCCGCCGAAGATAGCTTCGAAGTCAAATGCACTTGAGAAAATCATTCCGAACATGTGTCCCAGATTAGGAATATTCAGTGCCAGAACGATCAGTGAAACGATAACGTACATAATACCCATAACAGGTACCATAACCTCTGTTACCTTAATCAGTCTCTTAGCTCCGCCCAGTACGATTGCTCCGAAGAGGATTGCCAGGATTACACCGATGATTGCAGGAGTTGAACTTCCGTAGAAGTCAAATGCTGCAAATGTTGACTGCAGATTGTATGAAGCCAGCATGTTGTAACCAACCATGTAAGTGAAGATAATCAGAATCGAGAAGATGATTCCCAGCCATCTCTGTCCAAGTGCATCCTGCATGTAGTAAGCAGGACCACCCTTGAATGTACCGTCGTCATCTTTCCTCTTGAAGATCTGAGCAAGTGTTGATTCTACAAATGCTGATGCTCCACCGAAGAATGCAGTAACCCACATCCAGAAGATAGCTCCGGGACCACCACAGATGATAGCTGTTGCTACACCGATGATATTACCGGTACCAACTCTTGATGCAGTTGAAACCATCAGAGCACCAAATGATGATACTCCACCTTCGTGAGGTTTTTCCATAATAACTTTGCACGCTTCCTTGAACATTCCAACCTGCAGGAACTTGCATCTGATTGTCAGATAAATTCCGCCGAAGATCAGAATTACAGGAACGAACCATGGCTGGTACAGTATGTTACTTACAGCACATACGCCAGCATCAATTGTACTAATCATAAATAATTCCTCCTAAAATAATAACGATTGCAAAATCAGTTTGAACCATTTCGTAGCATTACAAAACGCACTTGTGAATTGTATCACAAATGTATATGGTTTGTATATTGTTTTTAAATTGTATTTTAAATAATGCAATTTCTGAAAAATGTTTGTTTTTGTTGAATTTTGGTATTGCCAAATTATTCCATCTGTGCTATTATGCACTTGAAAGGGAATATTTGGAAATGATGTCATTTTATACAAGGCGTGATGTCAGAGAATACATCTCTGAAATTCGGCTTTTGCTTTCTGAATCCGTGGAGGAAATAACAGATGCTAAAGCCATGGAGATAATTGAGTCATATGTGTTTGCAGAATCCAGATCCGGAGCCTGCTCTCATGAGGAAAATTCCGCCATGGTGGAAAGACTCTTCCTTTCTCTCAGGAAAGAGATGGATATTCTGCAGCCCTTTATAGATGACAAATCTATTTCTGAAATAATGGTTAACGGCAAAAACCATATTTTCGTGGAAAAAAACGGGCAGATAAAACAGGTTCCTCTGGCCTTTGATTCCACTGAAGATCTTGAAGAACTCATCAGAAGAATTGCCGGACGGGTACACAGGGAGATTAATGAGCTCAATCCCATCGTAGATGCACGTCTTTCCGACGGTTCCAGAGTCAATGCCGTCTATAAGAATGTGGCTCTTAACGGGCCCATTCTGACCATTCGTAAATTTCCTGAAAAAGTTATGACCATGAGAGACTTCATCCTTAACGATACTGTGAATCTGGAGGTTGCCAACCTTCTTAATGCTCTGGTGAAAAGCGGATACAACTGCTTCGTATCAGGAGGAACATCCAGCGGCAAGACAACCATGCTTAATGTTCTGGCTCAGCTTATCCCCTCTCACGAAAGAGTTATCGTCATTGAGGATTCTGCCGAGCTTCAGATTGAGCAGGTGGATAACATTGTCCGCATGGAGTGCCGGAGCGCCAATGTTACAGGTAAAGGTGCTGTAGATATGTCACAGCTAGTGAAGTCAAGTCTTCGAATGAGACCGGACCGGATAATAATCGGCGAGGTCAGAGGCGGTGAGGTTTTTGACATGGTAAATGCGATGAATACCGGCCATTCAGGTTCCCTGAGCACCGGACATGCCAACAGCATCTCCGGAATGCTGAAACGTCTTGAAGCCATGTTCATGCAGTCTGTGGACTTCCCCGTTGAGGCCATCAGAGCCCAGATAAGCGAAGGCATAGACATAATAATACATATGAGCAGAATGAAGGACGGCAGCCGCAAGGTAAT
>JAZUHV010000309.1:0-15108 GCA_045641925.1 Butyrivibrio sp. | reverse complement strand
AGTTGCTGTAGTAGTTGTTGTATGTGTTGTAGTTTCTAAGAAGAAAAAGAACGCATAATTAACACAAGCACTTTATAACGTGAATGATTAAGGAGCCGGGCAAATGCCCGGCTCCTTTTCGCGCCTAACGCCGCATGCTCTAAACGCTTCGCGTTTATCGCTGTCGCGCATGCGCGACATATAAAAAACTCCCTACCGCTCCAGCTTGGCATGCAAGCATGCCCGCTGTCGTGGCAGGGAGTTTTTTATGCGTCGTTTTATGATACGTCAAATTTTTACTACATTTTTAGCAAGATTATGATTGTAGTTAAAAATGTGGGTAGTTTCTATAATAATGCTTAGATGAGAAAAGTATTTCATGGAGGTAAGACATGAACAATCAAGTAAGTTCAAGGGAGAAGATTGCCGAGATCATCTTATGTGTCTCTAGAATCGCTGCGTTGATTGGCGTAGTGCTGATGTTCTTCCCGGCATTTAATCCTGCTAAGGTTTGTGCCTTGGTTAACAAAAACCTGTCCGTGTTCACTTCGGCCATTTCTTGGTCCGGTTTGACGCAGGACGTTGGTGTCAATCTTCGATTCGGCATTGTTACATACGAATCTTTCCATGCATTGCAGTATGGTTGTTTGGCTGCAGTCGTTGGTGTTTTGTTGGCCGGCGTGGGCGCATGTATGTCACTTGGTAATTTAAAGATGAAGAAACTTTCTACAGTTCTTTCTCTTGCAGGATCGGCTGTAATCATTGCTGGTATGGCAATTGTTTATTTCCTTGGTTATAAGGGAATTTACAACAGCGTAGTAAATACTGAGAATTGGCAGAATGTTCTTCCGAGTGTTTCAAATGGTATATTTGTATTCTTGGCAGTTGGCGTAATCGGAGTAGTTGCTTCCTTAATTTCTATTGCGTTGCTTCCAATGCCTGCAAAGGAAGATCGCTTTGAGATGAAGACCAAGTATAAGTTGTTCCTTATTATGCTTCCTTTCTTGGTACTTTGCTTTGTATTCTCTTACCTTCCATTGTTTGGTTGGAGATATGCGTTCTTCCGTTATCAGCCAGGTCAGAGCTTGACCTCTGAAAACTTTGTAGGTTTCTACTGGTTCCAGTCTTTGGTATCTGATCCTCAGACTCGTAAGGACGTATTATTCGTACTTCGTAATACCTTGATCATGTCTGGCCTCGGTGTTGCTACCAGCTGGGTTCCAATGGTATTCGCTATTTTCTTGAATGAAATTAAGTCTAAGTGGTTCAGAAGAGTAGTACAGGTATTTACCACCATCCCTAACTTCGTATCTTGGGTTTTGGTTTACTCTTTGGCATTGGCATTATTCTCATCCGATGGTTTGTTAAACCACTTGATGGGTACCAATATTTTGTTCTTACAGGACTATGCACAGTACACCTGGTTCCAGATGCTCGCATGGGGTATGTGGAAGGGAACAGGTTGGGCTGCCATTATTTACATTGCCGGTATTTCCGGTATCTCTCAGGAACTTTATGAGGCGGCGACCGTGGATGGCGCTGGCCGATTCCAAAAGATGTGGCACATTACCGTACCGGGTCTGTTGCCAACTTACTTCGTACTTCTGTTGATGTCCATTGGTAATATTCTTTCCAATGGTATGGATCAGTACTTAGTATTCTTCAACCCTGTAAATGCTAATTACATCAATGTCTTAGACTTGTATGTATATAAGTTGGGCTTAGGTGGTGGCGATGCAATTCCACTTTCAACCGTAGTCAGTATGACAAAGTCCTTAATCAGTATCATACTTCTCTTCACTGCGAATGGTATCAGTAAGGCCATCCGTGGCGAGAGTATTATGTAAGGGAGGTGACATTGATGGCAAAATTATCTGAACAGATGAAGGCCGAGATCAAGGCCGAGAAGGAATATCACAAGAAGCATAAGAGAATTTACAAGTTAAAGCCAGGCGATATAGTTTTCAATATTTTTAACTATACAATCTTCGCTATTTTAACGATTGCCTGCTTCTTCCCATTTTACTATATTTTCATCAATACCATCTCTGATCCGACTTTCGTAGCAAAGAAGATCGTAAACTTCTGGCCAATGGGCTTGACCCTTGACAGTTACAAGGAAGTTATGAAGATTGATGCAATTGGTCAGGCATTTATCATTACCATCACAAGAACGGTATTTGGTACTGCATTGATGGTTGTTGCCAGTGGTATCGTTGGTTACCTGGTTACTAAGCAGGAAATGTGGAACAGAAAGATTTGGTACAGACTCTTAGTAGCAACTATGTACTTCAATGCCGGTATTATTCCTTGGTATTTGAACATGTCTATGTTAGGTCTCACCAATAACTATGCAGCGTACCTGATTCCAGGTATTGTAGCGCCGTATAACATCATCTTAGTTAAGACGTACATCGAGTCCATACCGGCCGAGATGGAAGAGTCCGCATTCATCGATGGTGCAAGTTATTTCAAGATTTTCACCAAGATTATTTGGCCGCTGTCCAAACCAATCCTGGCTACCATCACCATCTTCGGTGCAGTTGGAAACTGGAACTCTTTCCAGGATTCCTTGATTCTCATGAAGTCCAGTGGTTCTTTATGGACCTTACAGCACAGACTGTATGAGTACTTGAATGCGACAGCTTCTCTGGTTAACTCCATTCAGGGTACCAGTGGTAACAACTTGTTGCAGCTTGTAGATGAAATTACGAAGGCATCTGTGTTAAAATATACAGTATCCATGGTAAGTATTATTCCTATCTTGGTTGTATATCCTTTCATGCAGAGATACTTTGAAGAAGGTATTATGTTAGGTGCCGTTAAGGGTTAATGATTTGCTATTGAACCGAGCGCGGGTTTCACTCGGTTAACATAGAAATAAAGAGGAGGAAAATAAAATGAAATTCAAATTTGTTAAGCGTGTTATTGCAAGCGCATTAACGATGGCAATGGTAGCATCTACTATGGTTATCACATCTGCTTGTTCCAGTGGACCAAAGGAATTGATTACTTTAGATGTTCTTTCTACCAGAGCAAACTTTGAGGGCGTTCAGTCTGGCTGGATGGCCCAGGTACTTGCCGACAAGTTCGGTGTTAGGTTCAACATCATCCAGGGTGATGAAGATACTCTTTCTATTAAGATGGAAGAGGGTAACCTCGGTGATTTAATCGTCTGGGGTGTAGGTGGTGATACCTACTTACAGGCATGCGAGAACGGCTTGCTTTTAGATTGGGAAGCTAATGGCATGTTAGATAAGTATGCTCCATATATCAAAGAGCACTGCGCATCTGCATTAGAGAACGCTAAGACCTTTAACCCAGCTGGAAAGATTTACAGTATTTCCGGTGGTGTAGCGGCTTCTGCAGATGGTATTGATGCATTCTTCTACAACTGGGATATCCGTTGGGATCTCTACGAGAAGATTGGCAAGCCAGCTGTTAAGGATATGGACGACTTATACGATGTATTCGTAGCTATGAAGGATGCTTATCCTACAAACGATTCTGGTCTTGAGACCTACGCAATGAGCTTGTGGCCAGATTGGGATGGCCAGATGGTTATGTACGTTAAGTGCTTAGCTCAGGCGTTCTATGGTTTGGAAGGTGACTACGTATCTGGTCTCTATGACAATGATGACGGCGCATTCCACGATGTATTGGAAGAGAATGGACCATACATGAACATGGTTAAGTTCTTAAATAAGCTTTACAGAGCAGGTCTTTTGGATCCTGACTCTATGACTCAGAAGTATGATGATGCAGTTGGTAAGGTTAGAAATGACCGTGTCTTCTTCTCCATTTTCAACTATGCTGGTTCTACTGCATACAACACTGCAGAGCATTTAGCAGATGGTAAGGGTATGTACTCTTTACTTCCTTCTGATGCTCAGAACATTGTTTATGGTTTAAGTGTAAATGGTATTCAGTCTCAGTCTTTCTCAGTAGGTGCTAAGTCTCAGTACCCTGATAAGGTTCTTGAAATCCTTAACTGGATGTACTCTCCAGAGGGTAGATTGACTACCGAGTATGGTCCAGAAGGACTTTGCTGGTACTATTCTGATGATGCTGGTAATGTTGTAAAGGCTTCTGATGCAGCTGGTTACAATGGAACTTTAAAGACCAACTTCACCCAGATTGGTGCTGCATTACATGATACTACTTCTTTAGCATATGATGGCGTTGAAGGTGCTGAACTTCCAGCTGAGTACTCTGCTTACGCAGGTTTGGTATTCAAGGAAGGTACCAACGAAATGAACAACATCACTTGGAACGGTAACACCGTTAACCCAGATACCAATGAGCGTTTCAATTGCGATTATTGGGAATCTGTAGCTACTTCAAAGGCAACCTCTGAGGTAGAAGCTGACTGGAGAGCATGGGCTAAGGAACAGACCAACTTCGATGTATTCGATGCTGATAGCTATTTAGCACATTCTAAGTATGATATTTTCTTACAGGAACACATCGTTGCAGATAACAAGGTATCTGAGTTCAAGACTCTTGAGAAGCAGATTAATACTGCAACTACCGAGGGTACCTGGAAGGCAATCTACGCTGGTTCTGAAGAAGAATTCGACAAGGCTGTTGAGGCAATGTCTACGACCATTAGATCTTATGGCCGTACCGATGGTGGCTCCGGCACTGGTTATGATCAGTTAGTTGAGTGGGCAACCGAGCAGTGCAAGATTCGTTACGATATCGAGCAGGAATTCATTAAGGCTCACCCAGATGCATTCAAGTAAAAGTATTTTTGAATGAATAATGGAGGGACTGTTCATTTGGACAGTCCCTTCTTAACTCTAAAAGATTGATAACAATCGGAATGGATTTTCATGAAGTTTTTTAGTACAGATAGTGGGTTATTTAAGTTTTTAGCAAGATTATGGGATGTTATCCTGTTGGATATTCTTTGGACGGTGATTGGCTTACTGCCATTGGCAGCTGGCATCTTTTTGGCCGGAATTTTGAAGCTTCACCCGGCTTTCTATGCGCTTTGCGTTATATCATTGGTAACCTTTGGGCCGGCTACGGTCAGTGCCTTTCAGATTTTACTGCACATGGTGGAGGATACTGAGGGTTATATTATAAAGCCGTTTTTTAGGGGCATTGCTTCTAATATGAGACAGGGAGTGCCTTTGGGAATAATCTTTTTGTTCGTTGTATTTTCTGTTTATACGGACTTCTTCGTGCTGTCAGGACAATTGGGGCTGGTGATGTTCTTCATTGCGGGTGTATTTACTGCTGTAATTGGTATTGCAGCGCTTGTTTATGCCTTCCCACTGACAGCAAGATATGAAAATAGCCTGTTTAACAATCTGAGAAATTCCATGAGAATCTCTATGAGATACTTTCTGCGTTCGCTTCTGATGTGGATTGCATTGGCTGCTGAGCTGTTCATCTTTTTATGGAATAACTATACCCAGGTGGTTGGCCTTTTGATTGGTCCGATGGTGATGATGTTAACAGTTAGTGGATTTGCGATCAAAATCTTTCATGATATTGAAAAAGATGGTGGTGTGGAAACCAAGAAAACAGAGGAGGACCTTTATAACGAGGAAATCGAACGAGAAGCTGAGGCTGCCTGGCAAAAGGAGCAGAGCCAGCATAGGAAGAATCATTAAGATATATTTCAGCGAATAAAAAAGTGACATAGCAGCTATACTGCTATGTCACTTTTTTAATCTTCAAACGTTCCATCGTCCACAAGTCCCTGCTCCGCGAACATCGCTTTTCGATATTCGGCCGGGGACATGCCCACGTATTTCTTAAATTTCTTGTGGAAGTAATCCACATTTTTATAGCCGACCTGCTCGGCGATTTCATAAACCTTATAGTTGTTTTCCATAATCAGTGTTTTCGCAGCACTGATGCGGATGTGATCGACATAGTTGTTAAAGTTTTCGCCAACAGTCTTAGAAAAAATCTTTCCAAGGTAGGCGGAATTGTAGCCGAAGAGAGGTGCTATATTTTCTAATTTGATATTGTTCTGATAATTGTGATCGATGTAATACAGGATATCATCCAGGATACTGTCACGTGTGGAGGTTCCAATGGAACTCATGACCATTTCCAATTCATTGCTGATGAATTCGATGATTTGATACAAATAGAACTTGGAATCAATCAGGGCAATGATTTCTGCATTCGCGCGGAATGGAATGGAGGCCGTTGTGTAAGTATGATTCATGGACTCTTTTATGCGCAGGAACAAATCGGTCAAAAAGAGCTTAATCTCCTGTGGATTATTTTGCACATTATAAAGATAGAGGCGCATTTCCTCTAAAGTAGATGCAATCATCTTACGATTAAAGGCCTGCACATAATCGCAAAGAGTCTTACAGAAGGTATCCAATCGATTCAGATCAATCTTTTCTGCTGTAGAGATCAGATTTGGAAGCTCCTCAAAGCCCAGTGTATGCTGTCCTGGGTCACAGAAGAATCTGCGGGACAGAAGCTTTTTGGCCTGCGCATAGGATACGTGTAAATCCGCCAGAGAATGTACCACATCGCCATAAGCTAAAAACAGGGTGTCCAGTGGGGAATCCTTTTGCGGAGGGGTTGTGTGATAATGCTCCAAAAAGCGTTGGAACTTATCTAACGCATACTGGCCCTTTAATATAATGACATTTTTATCATCGAGTAGGAAATGCTCAAAGGTAAAGCTGCCGTTATTGGTAACGCGCAGCAAATCAGCAAACTGGTAAGGCAGTTCATCGATATCGCGCATATATTGCTCATAAATTACAATTTGGAAAAGATCTGCGGTCAGATTCATTTCCTGTGTGTCAATCAGTGAAACGTCCGCGGTACCAAGCACCAGATCCTCCAAAATTTCGCGTTTTGCCTTTACACGATAGTGTGAATTCACCTTGGTATTCTGCTGCTCCTGTGAAATTTCTTCGGAAATTTCAATGACAATACGCTGCAGTTCATCCTCATCAATTGGCTTGGTCAGGTAGTAATTGACGCCATAGCGAATCGCCTGCTGTGCATACATAAAGTCGGAATATCCACTGAGAATAATGATTTTTCCAGTATATTTCTTTTCTCGCAGAGCTTGAATGACTTCCAGGCCATGGATTTTAGGCATACGAATGTCCAGAATACATAAGCTTGGCTGCAATTCCAGAATGCGCTTTAAGGCATCCTCGCCATTGGCTGCGTCTCCGCAAATGGTAAAGCCTAAAGCTTCCCAGTCCAATATTACTTTTAAACCATCGCGGATGACCTGCTCATCATCGGCAAAGAAAACAGTTAACATAAATGGCCTCCTATAGGCGTTGTACTTGTGTTGTCTATAAAGTCATTTTCTGTAAATCGTAGTGTAATTCTAATTCGTTTTGTGGAACGCGCTTTAAGAAGTCGCCGAAAATTCGGCCGGAAACCTTACGCGCATTGTCCTCATCGGTGTCTAACAGGATGACTAGCATCTGTGTGCTGGAATAGCGAGTAGCCACATCACCAATACGTAGTGCGGTATGAATGGTTTCCTCCAATGCACGCATCAGAGATGGGATGGAATCGGAGTTTAACATCATGCCATTGCGTCCAGTGAGGGTAAATAAAGTATAAACAACATCTCGATTATGACGCTCTACGCTACGGCGGATGAAGCGGGAGATGTTTTTGAAGCCTTCATACTCAACATAGTAGGAACCATTGATCGGCTCTTCCTCAGAAAGCATGCGTCGAATGGAATCCAAATCCTCCTGAATGCTGACAGCTTCGAGCGCTGGCTCCATATCTTCTGCGTAAATATGGTAAATATTTTTACCATTGTTCTTTGCATAGTAAAGCGCCTTATCGGCTTTGGCATACAGCGCCTCAAAAGAAACTCCGTCATGCGTGGATACGGCGATTCCGATGCTGGCTGCAACGCCTCGGGTTTTGTCCGGATAAAGGACACGCTCGCCTAAAATGTGAATCAATCGGCTTGCAAGATTCTGAATATCCTCTTCATTGGTCAGCTCGTTAAAGAAAAGGAAGAATTCATCTCCGCCGATACGACAGGCAATATCGCCGGTACGTACCACTTCATTTAATACATTTGCGATGTTTACCAAAATCTCATCGCCTAAAATATGTCCAAAGGAATCATTGATGCCCTTGAAATTGTCAATATCCATCATAAACACAGTGCCGCGTCCCTGCGGAAGGGAGAGAATGCGGTCCACGCGTTCTGCGGCATATTTGCGGTTCCAAAGACCGGTCAGAACATCCTTGCTGGCCTCGGTTTGTACTTCACTTGTTACTTCGCGGATTACCTTGTGTAAAAGACCTGCAGAGCTTCCTGCGAGGGAGCCGTTGGAACTGGTAACCATGTCATCCCGTGCCAGCCCTTCCAAGAAACCGTCATCAATCATCTGCACAATGATTGGTACGAGATTTGGATCAAACTGGGTGCCGGAGCTTTTTAAAAATTCATCGCGAATATAGTCTTTATCATACTTCTTACGATAGGAGCGGTCGCTATCCATTGCCTCACAGGCATCTGCCACAGCAATCACGCGCGCCTCCATTGGAATTTCTTCACCAGCCAGATGGTTTGGATAACCATTGCCGTTATACCATTCGTGGTGGGAAACGGCGACCTCACGGGCATGTGGGATGGAGATATTTCCTAAGACGTCCGCACCCATTGTGGTGTGAGTCTTTATAAGTTCATATTCTTCCTTGGTTAGCGTGTCAAATTTATTTAGAAGAGAGTCCGGAAGGGCAATCTTTCCAATGTCATGTAAAAGTGCGCTATAGTGCAAATCCATGATGCGTTCCTCGTCCCAACCAAGACGCTTGGCGAGTTCTTCGGCAATATGTGCCACACGGATGGAATGCTCACGCGCATAATGATTCTTGGAATCGACAGTATCTGCCACGGCCATAATGGACTGTAGCGTAATGTCCTCAATTTCCTTTGTCTTGGCGTCGACTTCGCGCTCCAGATCATGACGCAAACTTTCCAATTCAATAGCGCGGGCAATTCGTCCAAGGACGATGTCTGGTTCGAATGGCTTGCGGATAAAGTCCATAGCGCCTAAACGGAAGCCACGTACTTCTTTTTCTTTATCTTCGTCCGCAGTCAGAAAAATGATAGGGATATCGGCTGTGCGTGGAGACTCCCGCAACTGTTCCATCATCTGAAAACCGTCCATTTCCGGCATAAGAATGTCCAATAGGATTAAATCCGGTTTGGCATCCTGAAGATAGTTAAAAGCGTCCTTAGCAGAATTAACAGCGATGACCTTATAGGTCCCAGACAAAAGACGCTTAATGGATTTTAAGTTGATTACACTGTCGTCAACAGCAAGAATTGTTTTCATATGGTTCTCTTTTCACTTATGTTTGAATTTTTCCCCAATTATTTATAATCATACCCGAAAACACGCGAAATTGCTATGATTTTTCGGCGTTTTTGCATATAATGAATGTATATACGTTGGAAAATGCGGGATTAAAAGTATTTCTTTGGGAGGTTTAGATGTTTCAGAACCGATTCAAATGTTTTCGAAAAATTGCAGCCTATGCATTAAGTCTGACTCTGGGCGCAGGGACTCTAACGGGATGCCTGAATCCGGGACGGGGTGTAGATGGACCGCGATATGATAAATTTCTTACCGTTACGGTCTATGACACTTTGGCAAATTATGAGGGGCTTCAGTCCGGTTGGTTTGCCAAACTTGTGAAGGATAAATTCAATATGGAATTAAATATCATTGCACCAAATGTCAGCGATGATGGTGACTCCATTTACAGAGACCGCTTTGCGGCTGGAAACCTGGGTGATTTATTGATTGTCGGAAATTCTTCTCGCCAGCTGCAGGATTTGGTGGATGCCGGGCTGGTTTCGGACATGAGCTCCGGAGTATATGAATCGGACCTGTATCAAACCTATCAGAAGGCGATTGATAATTTAAATAAAGACATAATATCCGATGTACCTGGGGCAATTTTTGGTATCCCGACCAGCATCTCCACAGCGGGCGCATTGACTCCGACGGAGGTGGAAAAGCCTAACTATGGTATGTATCTTCGGTATGATTTGTATCGTGAACTGGAATCTCCTGCTATTCATACGCTGGAGGACGTGCTGCCGGTATTAAAGCAAATGCAGCAGCTTTGTCCAGTCAGTGATAGTGGCAAGCAGACCTATGCATTTTCTTTCTTTAATGATTGGGACGGAAATATGGCGACCTTTGCCAAGCAACCGGCCTGCTTTTATGGATATGATGAATTTGACTTTGTTTTAATGAATTCTGAGGGTACGGATTATCAGAACATTTTGGATAAGGATAGTCTGTATTACCGCTCGTTGCATTTTTTCTTTGAGGCAAATCAGATGGGATTGGTAGACCCGGAAAGCCCATCACTGAAATATTCGGATGTTTTTGATAAAACCAGAGACGGACAAATCCTGTCGTCTCCATGGCCATGGCTTGGGCAGTCTGCATACAATACGGATGAGCATTACAATCAGGACAAGGCGATTGAATTTGTTCCAATTGAGGACGAGAAGATTGCCTGCAGTGGCTCAAACGAATATGGTGCGACAAACGTTGTGGTTTGCGTGGGCAGTCAGGCGGAGGATAAAAACCGTCTGATACAATTTATTGACTGGCTATATTCGGCCGAAGGCATTTCTGCAGCCTGTGCACAGAGAACACAGGCAACCGCGGGCCCGGAGGGGCTGACCTGGGAAATGACAGAGGCAGGTCCGGTCCTGACGGAGTTTGGCAAGAAGGCATTATTTGGCGCCGGTGATGTTAAGGTCCCTGAAGAATGGGGCACCGGAACCTGGTCCGGAGGAGTATGCCAGCTGAACTTCACACCCGTTTCACAAACGGAAAAGGATCAGAATGGATATCCATATTATTACGAGCAATGGGATTCTGTTTTGCGGATGCAGCGACCTCTGATTGAGGAAAAGTGGGCTGAGGAGTTTGGTGCTTCCACAATCATGAACTATATTACCGAGCATCAGCAGATTACGGTGAAGCCGGCAACAAGCATCATCAAGGAGAAGGAAACTACAGAGCTGGATGCAATCCGTAAGCAGTGTGCAAACATCATCACAAAGTATTCCTGGAAGTTGGTATTTGCTGAAAATGAGGCTGAATTTGAGGCACTGTTTGATGAAATGGTGAGCCACGCCTATGACTCCGGTTACGCTACGATTTTTGCTTTTGACCTAAAGTGCGCAAAGGTGGAAGGCGCGGAGCGCCAGCGTGTGGCAAATGAATTAAACAAATAGGGAGATAAGTATGAGCAGACCAAAAGATTATGAACAGTATAAAAAAGAGTATTTATCAAAGATTAATGCAGTAATTGCAGCAGGAACATATAAGGATACATGGGATTCCCTAACCAACATGCAGATTCCTCGTTGGTGGGAGGCTGCCAAATTTGGTATCTTCATTCACTGGGGATTATATAGTGTGCCAGCATATAATAATGAATGGTATTCCAGAAATATGTACATCCAGGGCACGGATGAATTCAATCATCACGTGGAAACATATGGCCCGCACAATCAGTTTGGTTATAAGGATTTCATTCCAATGTTTCGTGCAGAAAAATGGGATCCAAAGGCCTGGGCGTCTTTATTTGCCGAGGCGGGTGCCAAATATGTAGTTCCTGTTGCAGAGCACCACGATGGCTTTCAGATGTATGCGTCTGACATCTCCGATTGGAATGCAGCGGAGAAGGGACCATGCCGTAATATCGTTGGAGAACTGAAGCAGGCATTAGAAGAGCAGGACATGGTGTTCTGTACCTCCACGCATCGTGCGGAGCACTTCTGGTTTATGGGCAATGGTAAGGACTTTGATAGCGACATTAAGGACCCGATGGAGGTGGGCGATTTCTACTGGCCTTCCGTTCAGGAGCAACCGGACCAGATGTGCATGTATGCGAGCCCATATCCAACCGAAGAATTTTTGGAGGACTGGATTATCCGTACCTGCGAAATCATCGATAAATACCAGCCAAAGATTCTTTATTTTGACTGGTGGATTATGCATGAGGGCTATAAAGCTGCACTTCGTAAAATTGCGGCATATTACTATAACCGTGGCCTTGAGTGGGGGTATGAAACGGCCATTTGCTACAAGCATGACGCCATGAGCTTTGGCTCTGGTATTGTGGACGTAGAGCGTGGTAAGTTTGCGGATGTGAAGCCATATCATTGGCAGACGGACACCGCGATTGCGCACAATTCCTGGTGCTATACCACCAGCCTTGCTTACAAAACCCCGCGTGATTTGATTTGCTATTTGGTAGACGTTGTGGCGAAGAATGGCAACCTGCTTTTGAATGTAGGCCCTAAGGCGGACGGATCGATTCCGGAGGAAGATGAGCACATCTTAAAGGAGATTGGCGCATGGCTTCGTGTGAATGGTGAAGCAATTTATAACAGTAAGGTGTGGCGCTATGCGGCGGAGGGTCCAACAAAAGAATCTGAGGGCAAGTTCGCCGAGGGCAATCCGGATGGCTACACTGCGGAAGATTTCCGTTTTACCTGCGGCAATGGCGCGATTTATGCGATTGCCATGAACTGGCCGAAGAGCGGCAAGGTGGATATCAAGTCCCTTGGTTGCGGCGGCGCGAACTCTCTGCTGTTCCAGGGTATCGTGCGAAGCGTGGAGGTGCTTGGCTTTGACGGCGAGGTTTCGTTCACGTCTGCAGAGGAGGCACTGCATGTGGAAGCAAAGGGCGTGAAGAGCGACTACCCAGTGGTTCTGAAGGTTGTTACGGATTAATTTTTTCTCTGATTTATAATATTTATAGGCATTTGCAGGATTTCTTCCTGCAAATGTCTATGAATTCTTTATTTTTTCCAAGATAAAACTGAATATGCGTCAGATATAGTGTGGTTTGGCCTATAACGATGTAGAAAAGCAGGGGTTTATAGGCTGCGATAGCCTATAAATATTCAAATTTAGTTGGCTATAGGCATGATGCCCAGGCGATTAGCCTATAAATTGCTGAAACTATGTTTTTTTATAGGTAACTTGCTTGGCATAATAGCCTATAAATCTTTGAAGGCTCATTATTTATAGTCAATGTATCTAGGGAAAAGGCCTATAAAAACTGAAATCAAGTTATCTATAGGCATTCGTCTAAGAAATGCGCCTATATACAGTTGAATTTATGCTGCTTATAGGCAAATCAAACACTTTTAGTCATTAAAACGAAGGAAGGAGTTTTAATTATGGATAAAAAAGATCTTTTCACTCAGAAAAAAGAGTTGGAACGATTGATTAACGAGACGGAACAGGAATTAAGAATGGCGCCAGAAGGGAGATTACGAGTGGCCCAAAGAAGAAATCAGTATTATGTGGTTACGGAGAGAGGGGACACAAAGGGGCGTTACCTTTCGAAGAAAGAGATGCCACTTGCGGCGTCGCTTGCACAAAGGGATTATAACCAAAAGCTGCTAAAGCTGTGTAGGGAAAAATTAGCTGTCTTAAATCTTTTTTTGGACGAATATGATTATGACGAGATTGGGCGTGTTTATGACGAGCTGAAGTCTGCCAGAAGATGCCTGGTGAGACCAAAGGAGATGAGTTGGGCTGAGTTTGCAAGCGTGTGGCAGGAGGAACCTTATGTAGGTAAAGGGATACCAGAAGGAACCTTTCATTATGAAACGCGGCGAGGAGAACTGGTTCGATCAAAGTCGGAACTGATAATTGCCAATACTTTGATGGAACTGGGAGTTCCGTATAAGTATGAACACCCGCTGAAACTGAAAAATGGAAGGACCATTTTTCCGGATTTTACAGTTTTGCCAATTGGTCAAAGAAGGGAAGTGTATTTGGAGCATTATGGAATGATGGACGATGATGGATACCGTGATTCCTTTTTTCTGAAACACTCTACGATGATACAAAATGGATACATTCCAGGCGTGAACTATATAATGACTTTTGAGAGTGAAAAGCACCCAATAAATACTAAGGATTTATATTGTTATTTGCAGAGCTTCCTGGTTTAATTTCTTCATCAAGGAATGCGAATGCTATACTCCCCGTATAGCATTAATAGAGCCATCTCTTGCGAGATACCTCTATTAAAAACCGCTAAATATAAATTACTTGGAGGATACAAGTATGGCTTTTTGTAGTAGTTGTGGGTCTTCACTTTTAGAAGGTGTTGCGTTCTGTAGTTCATGCGGAGCGAGAGTTGGTGCACCAGATGGAATGGATACGCTTCCATATCAGATGCCGGCAGGTAATATGGTAAATGCGCAGGCAATTGCCAGACAGCAGTCTATGGATGAAATGAAAAGAACCTTGGATTATTTTATGGTGAAAAAGGTTCAGTATGATGAACTGGATGCAACAAGTGCGAGAATTGATGTGTTGAAAAGATATAACCCAGCTGGATTATTGGTTTGGGGAATTCTTTTTGGTATTCCAGCGGTTGGATTGATCATAGCCGGACTCTGCTGCTTTTTGGCTCAATGGCCATTAGCATGGGCAATTTTTGGGCCAGGACTTGGCTGCGCTCCATTTTCCGCTATGTTTATTAGTATTTATGTTGGCCTTACTACCAAGTATAAGAAAGAACTGGTTTCCAGAATAGAACGATATAATGAACTTGTAGTGGAACTTGACGAATATTATAAAGCCTTTGGATATTGTGTTGTGGGAGAGGAATATTCTAATCCAAGCATTCTTCTTAAGATTTATGATGTTATTCGTGCGGGAAGAGCAGACAGCGCGAAAGAGGCAATTAACGTATTGTTAGACGATGCACATAAGACACAGATGGAGTTGAATTCTCTTATAGCAGCATCCGCAGCGAATAAAGCTGCAAAGAGTGCCGGAGTTGCTGCAGGCTTTGCTGCCGCAAGCTTCTTCTTCTAGGATGGAACAGATGGAATCGACGAATCAACCTACAGGCGTTTTTTTGAGGCAAGAATATAAAGGTGATTTGGATAACACCTGCTTTTTATATGGCAATAAAAAGATTTCATATGCTCTCTTTTTTGAGCTGATAAACAAATGCGAAAAGTCCCTGGTGGAATTTGGCGTACGCGCGGAATCAAAGGTGGTGATTTCACAAACACTTTCTCCGGAAGCGGTGGCGATTATGCTGGCGGCTGGAAATGTTTGTGAAAATGTAGTCATG
>JAZUHV010000308.1:0-3185 GCA_045641925.1 Butyrivibrio sp. | reverse complement strand
AATGAGGTACACAAATGAGTAGCGTACAACTTTTGGATAAGACTAGAAAAATTAATAAATTGCTCTATAATAACCACCATTCGAAGGTCGTGTTCAATGATATTTGCCGTGTGCTCGGTGAAGTTGTTGAGTCGAATGCAGTTGTGATTAGTCGTAAAGGAAAGGTCCTTGGACTTGGAAATGGAGCAAAAGTGGAATCGATTCACGAGCTTTTGAGTGAGCAGGTGGGGAGTCTCGTCGACCCTACATTTAACGAGCGAATCTTGAATGTGCTTTCCACAAAGGAAAACGTAAATCTGGAAACACTCGGATTTACAAGGTCTTCTGCAAATCAGTATCAGGCAATTGTTGCACCGGTGATTATTAGCGGTGAACGATTGGGAACATTGTTCCTTTATAAGATGGAGTCGAATTATAGCATTGATGACATTATTCTGTGCGAATATGCTACCACGGTGGTTGGACTAGAGATGATTCGTTCTGTCAGAGAGGAACATGCGAATGAGAATCGTAAGGTTCAGATGATTCATTCGGCTCTTGATACGTTGTCTTATTCAGAGAAAAAAGCAGTTCTAAGTATTTTTGATGAACTGCATGAAATGGAAGGTATGCTGGTTGTCAGCAAGGTGGCTGACAAAGCAGGCATCACACGCTCTGTGATTGTCAATGCGCTTCATAAATTAGAAAGCGCCGGCATTATCGAGGCCAGATCTTCAGGGATGAAGGGCACATATATTAAGGTGCTCAATGATATGGTTTACGAAGAACTTCCGAAAATTAGTCACTTACGTTGACAAAAATATGAAGTAGTGAATGGAATCGCTATACCTTAAGGGTTTATGCGATTCTTTTTTTCTATTTAGACTTTACATTTTGGTCCAAATCTCTATAATAGAGTATGATACACAAGATGATGTGGTTATTATGCCCTTTAGGAACTAATACTTGTGTAGATACTCATTAAGAATGGACCATTGGATTCCCTTTGAAAGGAGATTTTTATGATCAACTCAGGCGCATATTCTTATGTGGATTTGTTGACCTCAGCAGCGGATTACTCTTGGAAGCGTTCCGAGATTATCAATAGCAATATTGCGAATGTTGATACGCCGAACTACAAGAGACAGGATGTTGCTTTTGAGTCTATTTTAAGCGCGGCAGTTTCTCGCGTGAATGGCTCATCAAGCCCGCTGACACAGGTGGTAAGATCCATTGACTATGATAAAGTTCGTCCTATGATTTATACCGACAATTCCAATCTTTCCTATCGTATTGATGGAAATAATGTGGATATTGATACAGAAGAAGTGGCACTTGCGTCCAACCAGCTTTATTACGAAGGTGTGGTAGATAGCATCACGCAGAATTTTTCACGCATTAAAACTGCGCTGACCACGACTTAAGGAGGGCTGAAATATGGGATTGTTTGATGGAATGACAATATCTGCAACCGGCATGACGGCTCAGCGCCTTCGTACCGATGTTATTGCGGAAAATATTGCAAATGCGAATTCTACAAGAACTGCAGAAGGTGGCCCCTATGTTCGCCGCGAAGTGGTTTTTGCTGAAAAGCAAAATTTTGATGCTGTTTATTCCGTAGCTGTGAATCGTGCCGTTGGTGGTGTATCAAATGGTGTGAAGGTTGTCAGCATTCAGAAGGATACAGAATCAGATATGAATATGGTATATGATCCTTCTCACCCGGACGCGGATGAGTACGGATATGTTATGTACCCAAATGTAAACATTGTAAAAGAAATGACGGATTTGATATCCGCTACCAGATCCTATGAGGCTAATGCAACTGCATTCGAAGCCAGCAAGAATCTGGCATCCCGCGGATTATCCATCATCGAATAGGAGGTGTAGTACAGTATGGACGCTGCTTCTTTTATGAATATAAGTTCAAATGGTGTTCGTGAGTTATTAAGTACCACACCCGGAAATGGAACAATTAATGTAACCAATAATTCCAAGGCACAGAGCTTTGACAGTGTCTTCAGTAGTGCAGTAAGCATGATTACCTCTACAAACGATTTACTGCACGATGCAGCGGAGGCCGAAGTTGCTTATGCAACTGGTCAGATGACCAGTACTCACGAATTGGCAGTTATTGAACAGAAGGCCAATCTGAGTTTGCAATATACCGTTGCAATTAAGAATCAATTATTGTCCGCATATAAAGAAATTATGAATATGCAGATTTAGTAAATGAGCTAAAGAATTGGAGTATTTCTCATGCAAGAACGATTACTTGCCATCTGGAATCGAATCAAAGAATGGTGGTTAAAATTAAATAATCTTCAAAGAGGACTATTGATTGGCGGTGTTATTTTAACAATTGTCGTAATCATAGTCCTTGCAGTCGTATTTGGACAGCCGAAGTATGTGGTAATTCGTAATTGCGAGAATGCGGTTGAGGTTAACGAGGTCCGTGATATTTTAACGGATGCAGGAATTGGCCATAAGCTCGATCCAAACAATAATATGGCTATTATGGTCGAGACGAAGGATGAGGCAGAGGCTAGTATCGCACTTGGCGCAAGTAATATTTCCTCGAATGGATATACCCTGGAGGATGCGACAAGCGGTGGCTTCCAGACAACAGAATCAGACCGGACATTGAAGAAAATTCATTACCTGGAAAGCAAATTTGAAAGAGATTTAGAGGCTTCTGATGTTATTCGCGATGCCAGAGTAAATATCAAGTATACAGATAACAGCACAAATATTTTCTCTCAGAAAGAGGAATATACTGTTACGGCGATTTTGAAATTGAATGGTACCATTTCGGATGAACAGGCAGAGGCAATCGGTAAGTGGCTTGCGACCAATATTGGTGCCACAAATGCTAACAGCGTTTATGTCGTTGACAGTTCGATGAATCCATTGTATACGGGCGGTGCTGTTGGCGGAAATGCTTCCACCAGTGCGGTTACGGCTGCACAGAAGGTAAAAACTATTTTTGAAAATGCCCTGATTAATAAAGCTACAGATTTATTTAATTCTGCTGGTTACAACATCGTAAAGGTACTTCCAAATCTGGATGTGAACTTTGATGATGTGGAAATTGTGAATAAGGAATTTTCCAAGCCGGATTCCGCAGGAGATGACCCTGGATTGCCGCATACCTCGTATGAAATTAATTCCGAGGGAAGTATTGCAAATGCATCAGGTGTTCCAGG
>JAZUHV010000307.1:0-3356 GCA_045641925.1 Butyrivibrio sp. | reverse complement strand
CACCTGTTTTTTTCCGAGTTGCTGTGCCGCCGAACCGAGCTGCCAGGGCGTCAGATCTTCGATCACCTGTCTTCCCAGGCAATCCATACCGGGAATCGTGAAATACTCATAATGCGGCATCACGGCACCGTTACTGGTGATCTGTGATAAAAATGTCTCCTCAAGCACCATATGTCCCGTGAACTGAAGGCCATGGCCGACACACCAGTCATAAATCTGTTTCATATAGCTTTCGGAAAACAGATCCGTGACAAGCTTCCAGAAGCGCATACGAGTCTTCCGGAAATCCCCTGTCTCAAGGAAAAGCTCCGGCAGGTGTGGAATCAGTTCATCCTGATAAGCCTGAAAGTATCGTTTGGGAAGGATATTGCTCCATGGAATGCCGTTTCTGGATATCTGCGGCTCGTCGCTGAAAAAACCTTCAAAAGATGCACCGAAGCGTTTATAGTACGGCTCATAGATCTCTTCCAGAAAGCACCGGATCACGCCGGCATCCAGCACATCCACATAGAAAGGATTCACTTCATAATAAAAGGTCTGGCCATCCAGCTGTGCGATCATATGCTCAGTTTCACAAAGCGACGCTTTTCTTCTCAGATACTTCTGCTGAAACGCCTCGCCCTTCCCGTTGATCCGTCCACTCCCGAAACCGCTGGGCCAGCCGTTTTCATCATACGCCCATGCACGCATGTCCAGTTTGTTTGCCTCATCGATGCAGGCGGCGACATTTTCGAACCATTCCTCGCTCATGTATTCCGTCTGCAGGCCGCCTCTCGCATGCATAAATACGCCGCCGATCCCGGTGTCACGCATCAGCCGCATCTGGCGTCTTGTCTCGTCGGGATCCAGTTTTTCATTCCATGACCAGAAAGGTATCGGACGATATTTCGGCGGTATCCGGGTGAAATTCATAATAATCGACCTTTCTTGAAATGGTCCCAATGTTTCACATGTCCACCATCTTCGTATTTATCTATGCACTTACTGTCCATATCCGTCAGTCGTGGTTCACTATGTATCTCACACATTATTTATTTAACAGCGGCCGAAAGAAATTGTCAACATAGGAATGCACCAAATCAATTTCAGACAATTGATTTACAACCCCAGATACCAGTGCACCGCATTCAAAAAAACGCCAATATATTCTGCTCGTTATTGGCCTTGATATTCAGTAAATAATTCTGCGCTAAATGGTGGTAAAGTAATCTCTTTATTCACCTGATTTGCTATTCCAAATATGCCATGAACCTCATTCGGCCAACTAACCTGTTGTTCCTGATCGTTATTATTAACCAAAACAAAGAGATGACTGTTTATTCTATCAAAATGCACACCGACTGGAATCCTGTTATTATGAACAATATCAACCAGGTCACATATTGTTGATAAAAAGCGGTCAAAACTGTCAGGAGAACATATTGCTGCAGAAGAAATATTCGTCCCGCAATAAAATATATGCCCTCTGCCAAATTGTTTTTGAATGATAACCGCGTTGTCTTCGTATGTTCCCAGAATCGCACAATTTTCTGCTTTTAGCGAAGCAAACCGATCTGCTCCCCATAGTGAATACTCATTTTCGATATTAATCGGGAAGAATTTACCACCCTCCATGCCATAATTATCCATTGCCTTTTTGACGTCATCATTTTGTATTTGACAAAGCATGTCCTGATGGGATTTCCATTCCAAATGATAAGACGCTGTAGTCCATTCCTCAGAAATATTCCAAAGATCAGCCAAATTACATCCAGGCATTTGATCAGCATGACGTCCACGATCAATCTCATATCCAGCCAGATGAGCTTCGCAAAGAAGAACACCTCCATCATGCACATATTCAGAAATAACCTTTGCTGTATCAGAATCCATTGCGTAACACATTGGCATTATCAACAATTTAACATTACGTTCTTTTATTTTAACTAGTTGCTGGCTGGATAGAATACAGCAAGGAATACTGTGTGTATAACAAAAGTTTACGTATGTTTCAATAGCCTGTGCATAATCCTTCAGACCTCCATGAACGCAAAATTGAAATATTTCGTTTTTTATGTCTTTCAAAACAGCTACTTGAGGCTGCGCGACATCAGCACATATAATTTCTGACAAAAAAGGATTTATTAGCTTCATGAATTGCTCGGCTGCTACTCCAACGCTCGACAGTTCTCCGTTTGGTTTCGTGCAACCCCATGCAGGGGATTCCATACCTAGTGTTTCAGCATGATACTGCCAAAACATAAATCCGCGAATTCCTAAGCCCAATTGTGGAACAAGATCACGGACCATATCCGATAATTTAATAATCTTCTGATGCATTGCCGTAGAACCATTCCCGATATGGCATTCAGCATTGTATGAAGTTTTCCCATTTGCTGCAGATAACGTCAAAATACTCCATATAGGTTTTGAAAAGTTTGTCGAAGCAAACACATCACACCGGTCGGCTAACGAATAATCATCAACACAGGTTACACTGTTAAAGATACTGGAAGTGTTAGGAACCACATGAAGGTAAACTTTATGCATATGGTCATACTTCTTAACAGTCCCGATGCGCCATGAAGCTTCATCGGTCATTGTTTCTAAGTTGAATTCCCTATAGTCAATAAAATCAGAAATAGTATCTGTCGTCCGAGGTAATTCGATTTGCTCCCATGACGAATAGCATCGTCCCCATACTTCATTGCATTTGTCTATCGTATGATATTTATTCTGAAGCCATGCAAGGAAAGCATTCCTGCAATGATTGCAATAGCAGACAAGCGTATTCTCTTGCGGGTGGCGATAGCGATGACATTGTTCAGGCTCGTTCCATATATCCCACATAAAAAGTGCCGGATGGTTTACATAGTGTTTGACGACTTCTTCGATGAAAATCTTTCGCTGTTTGAAGGCTTCGGGATGTCTGTAGCACGGACCAGGCATACCACCTATTTGCCGGCAAACAGATACGTAAGGCTGGACAGGGGTACCATCCGCTTTTGTCTGCATGCAATCCGGATACTTATCAAGAATCCAAGATGGAATGACATCACAAATAATATTTAGTGTGACCCGTAACTGGTATTTGTATGCCAGATCCATTAATTCATCCAAATCGTCAAAAAAAAATATATTTTCTCCCCGGTGACACCAACGCCATTGCACCCAAAACTTTATATCTGTAAACCCGATTTTTTTCATATTTTGAAAATCTTTTTCCCAAAATCGATGTTCAGGAGTCGGAGCGCGATAATACTGTGCTCCCCAAATATAAGGTGAATTACTCATAGATCATGCCTCATCTTCAAATGGATTCATATTGCCCGTAAAAGGCGTATAACCCAGTCGATTACATGTGTTTACAAATGCAG
>JAZUHV010000306.1:0-1884 GCA_045641925.1 Butyrivibrio sp. | reverse complement strand
CTTGGTCATTTCCAAAAGGGCTACATATAATTCTTCATTTGTGCAATCCTTGATTGCCTTGCCATAATTCTTTTCGCAAAGATCTGCTAACATATAATCCTCCTTATTGAAGTAATATGGATTTGCATTACGTCCATATACCTTTGTCAGTTCACGAAGAGTATTTCTGATTTCCTTCGTAAATTCACCTTCCTGCAATCTCCATCTCCAGTTGGTTCCAATCGTAGATGGAAGGTTCATTCTTGCGGAATTATCCTTGCCAAATAAATCCTGCATTTGGATAATAACGGTATTGGCAACACTGCTATAAGCCGTTCGAAACATTGCAGGCAAAATGGCATCCTGTTCCGTAACGCCAAGGTACTTCATCATGAATTCCAAATTTCGTTCTGAAGCATTTTCGATGTATCCCTGCATCGTATCATTATCATGTGTACCAATGTAAACCACATAATTACGTTCATGATTGTGTAATGCATGCTCATTTCCTGCAGAACCATCAAAGGCAAACATAAACACCTTCATACCTGGGTAACCGCTTTCCTTTACAAGTGCAGTCACTTCCGGAACAACTACACCCAAGTCTTCGGCAATAACCTTTGCATCGCCCATTACAGAATCAATAGCCTTAATCAGCTTAATACCAGGTCCTTTTTCAAAGAAACCATCCTTTGGAACGCCATCTACCGGGATATTATAATAACGCACAATTCCGATAAAATGGTCTATTCTGGTCACATCATATAATTTTGCAGCAGCAGACATTCTCTTCTTCCACCATGCAAAATCATCCTTCTCCATCTTCTTCCAGTCATAAATCGGATTGCCCCATTTCTGACCCCAATCAGAAAAAGCATCCGGCGGACAGCCTGCAACATTAATTGGCTGTAAATTTTCATCTAATTGGAACAAATCTGGATTCGTCCAAACGTCTGCGCTGTCTAATGCAACATAAATTGGAATGTCTCCAATAATCTTAACATTTAATTTATTGGCATAAGTCTTTAGCTTCACCCACTGCTCATAAAATTTAAACTGCAAAAATTTATAGAACTCAATTTCTTTTGCAAGCTTTTTTTCATAGGCAGCTATTGCATTCTTTTTGCGGAAGCGAATATCCTCTTCCCAGCTAAGCCATTCCTTATTGTCATGGTCTACCTTAATAGCCATATACAATGCATAATCATGAAGCCAGTCATTTGTCTTCACAAATTCCTGATACGCTGTATTCTTCTTTAAATTTGCATTTTCATAAGCAATTTTTAAAACCTGAAAGCGATTATTATAAATCACATCATATTCAATATATTCTGGTGTGTAATACCATTTAATCTTTTCCACATCGGATTTTTGTAAAAGACCTTCTTCAATCAGCATATCCAAATCAATAAAATATGGATTACCTGCAAAGGTTGAAAAAGACTGATAAGGGCTATCACCGTAACTGGTTGGACCAACCGGCAGCACCTGCCAATACATCTGTCCGGAAGAATGCAACAAATCAACAAATTCATAAGCCTTTTGTCCAAGTGTTCCAATTCCGTATGGCGAAGGCAAACTACTAATTGGAAGCAGAATGCCTGCACCACGTTCAAGTTCTTTACTCATTTTTCTTCCCTTTCTGTTCTTTAAAAGTTCAACTGTACAAAAATTACATCAATTTTCACTTTATATATGCATTATAATCGCAAATTTCTATTAATTTCTTGCTTAAATCTATCAATTTATAGTACAATCCTATCATGAACATTCCTGAATATGAAAATTATCATGAAAACAAAATACATGCAGATTCCTTATTTCCATATAACACCTATATCTGCTCCATTCCTCTTGATTTCAAGGAAGTACCAAATCATTGGCACGATGAAATGGAAATCATAT
>JAZUHV010000305.1:0-6734 GCA_045641925.1 Butyrivibrio sp. | reverse complement strand
CTCATTATAGCTCATCTCCGCAGAATCATCTGCTTTATCGGAAATTGCACGAATAATTAAAAATGGAATGTTGTTTAAGAAAGCTGCCTGCGCAATGGCGGCGCCTTCCATCTCGCAGCAATATCCCTTAAACTGCTCAATCAGCCTGGTCTTAACCGCTTTGTCGGAAATGAATTGATCGCCACTGACTACGCGTCCCTCATGTACGCCAATTTGCGGAATTTCCCTCTCGCAGACTTCCTTTGCAAGCTTTCGAAGCTTTACATCCGCTTCAAAGAAGGATACCTTCATCTGCGGAATCACACCCGGCTCATAGCCAAATCCAGTGGCATCCATATCATGCTGCAGTGCATCAGTCGAAAGCACAATGTCGCCAATATTGATTTCGTTTCGCAACGAACCGGCGATACCGGTATTGATAATTGCATCAACCTGATAATGTAAGGAAAGAATTTCGGCACAAATTGCCGCATTTACCTTACCAATTCCACTCTTTACAATGATAACATCCTTTCCGGCAAGGGTTCCCTTATGGAAGACCATTCCAGCAAGAGTTTCCTCCGTCTTATTTTCCAAACGCTCCACGAGATTTCTAACCTCAACATCCATCGCGCCAATAAAACCGATCATTTAATTTCTCCTTTTATCTCCATATTTCACACCTGCGCCCGACGCAGGCCAAGTTTCGGTACCATTATAGCATAGTTTGTGCTACAATATTAAGCAGTTCTAAATAAAACTTACGATTTTGAAGGGAGAAATCCATGAATACTTACAAGACTACAGGAACCTGTTCTCAGCAAATTTTATTTGATGTTGCAGATGACGGAATCATCACCAAGGTTCAGTTCATTGGTGGTTGCAATGGTAACACGCAGGGTGTTGCACGCCTCGTAGAGGGCATGAAGGCAACCGATGCCATCGCCAAGCTGAAGGGCATCCGTTGCGGAGCCAGATCCACTTCCTGCCCGGATCAGTTAGCAACCGCTCTTGAAAATTATCTCGCCGCACAGGCATAAAGGAGTTTTTCATGAAGAAAATCGTTCTCACCGGTGGCGGTACCGCGGGCCATGTAACCCCAAACATCGCTTTAATTCCGTTTTTAAAGGAAGCCGGTTATGAAATCCACTACATTGGTTCCTATGATGGAATCGAAAAAAAATTGATTACAGAGCAAGGCATTCCCTATTACGGAATTTCCTCCGGAAAATTTCGCCGTTACTTAGATATTAAGAATATATCCGATCCATTCCGTGTCCTGAAGGGTCTTTCTCAAGCCAAAAAACTGATGAAGGAAATCCAACCGGACATCGTTTTCAGTAAGGGCGGATATGTATCTGTTCCAGTAGTTATGGCTGCGGACAAATGCAAAATTCCAGCCATCATCCACGAGTCCGATATGACCCCTGGATTGGCAAATAAACTTTGCCTGCCACATGCCGTTAAGGTGTGCACAAACTTCCCTGAAACCGCTCAGATGATTACTCATGACAAAGGAGTCCTGACCGGATGTCCAATTCGTTCCGAGCTGTTAATAGGCGACCGCGAAGCAGGTTTGAAATTTGCAGGATTAAAGGGTGAAAAGCCAGTATTAATGATTATCGGTGGCAGCCTCGGTGCACTCCATGTAAACGAAGCCATCCGAAAGATTCTTCCGCAGCTCTTGGAGCGTTATGAAATCATTCACTGCTGTGGCAAGGGCAAAGTGGATGAAACCTTAATCGGCACTGACGGCTATACGCAGTTCGATTATGTCGGTCCGGAATTGAAGGATTTGTTTGCTGCCGCAGACATTGTTGTCTCCCGCGCAGGCGCCAATGTCATCTGCGAGCTTTTGGCTATGAAGAAGCCAAACCTTCTGGTTCCTTTGCCAGCCGAGGCCAGCCGAGGCGATCAGATTCTGAATGCAAATTCTTTCAAGAGCCAGGGCTATTCCATGGTCATTGAAGAGAAGAATATGACAAACGATGCACTGTTTGATGCCATTAATGAATTATATGCAAATCGTGAAAAATACGTTCAGGCAATGGAGCGTTCCGTTTTAAATAATGCGACCAAAAAGGTTGTAGAATTGATTCAGAAATATTCCAAGTAGCAAACAAAAAAGGCCATCCTTTTGGATGGCCTTTTCATTTCATATTTTGTTTAGGGAAGAATCTCCTCACGCCATTTACAGCGCAGCCTGAATCTTCTGTGCAGCCTCTTCTAAGGCATCTCCGTCCGGGCTTCCCTGCACATAGGAAATGGTCACCTCATCGTTCTGATAGCGAGGGATTACATGCAAATGCATATGGAACACGGTCTGTCCTGCAGCCTCACCATTGTTCTGCACAATGTTAATACCATCACAACCGAAGGATTCCTTCACTGCTCTGCCCATCTTTGCCGCAAGAATAAAGGCCTTGCCCAGAGTCTCCTCATCCGCGCAAAGAGCGCAATCCATATGCTGCTTCGGCACTACCAGGCAGTGACCCATTGCAGCAGGTGCAGTATCCATAAATACACGGAACTCCTCGTCTTCATAAGCTGTGTGAGTTGGGATATCACCATTTGCTAACTTACAAAAAATACAATCATCTTTTATCATTTTATTAACTCCTTTATTAAAAACCCTATGCGAAACGGAATATTTCGTCCAACATACGAAGGGTCTTAAAATTGCCTTTTGCGGTCATGGCGCCCGTCATAAATGCGCGTTCAAATGTCATACGTCCTTCGATAATTTCATCCAATACGGACTGCGTCAGTTTGCCCACAACATCTGCCTGATCGGTTTGGCCAAAGGAACACTTTAAGGATTTATCGTTAATCTCAATTAAAAGTGCATCTTTCTTGCCATCGATACGAATCAGATAATTTGCACGAAATCCCGGATGTGCCAAATAATGAGATTCCAAAGCTGACAAATAACGCTGATCGCCACCCTTTTCCTCTTCTTCCAACATATTCTTAAACATACCGGCAAGCTGCTCAATATCTTCCTTCTGCTGCTTAACATAATTATCGTCGGAAGCATATTTGGAAAGCTGCTCAGCCTCGTCCTGCGTCAGCTGAATGGTATCACCGACAATATTCTGCTTAATAGCCTTATTACTGGTTGGAAGCAGGGTGAAATTCTGGGATACTGTGCGATAAATCTCCTCCGTCTTCTTTTCAATCAGTTCCACAAATGCGGAGTTCATCTCAAACTCAGAAGGATTTTCAACAAAGGCAGTCAGTCCTGAGCAGGACTTTCCACCAAGCATATCCCAGGCATTCATTAGTTCCACAGCACCTTCGCGCTCTCCATATGCACGTGCCATAACCACCGGGAACATATAGATTCCGGAAATCTTGGCCTTATCGCCATACTGCCAGCATGCATCCAAAAACATATGCATATATCCACCGATTCCATACCATTCTACCGTCGTTGCCAGTATGATTGCATCAGTGTCCTTCAGGGTTTGTGGCAGGGTACTGATAGAGTTCTTCATCTCATACAAATTATAACGCTCCACCGTAACGCGAAGTTCCTCCAACACGGAAATCATTCGAGAAACAACCCCTAATGTCGGATCATCAATCATCCCTCTGCCGCCATAATAGATATTTACCTTCATACTTTCTCCCCTTTTTGATTATCTCGTAGTTTTCCTAGGCTTATGATAAAGCAATACCGCTAATAATATGCCACCCAAAAAACCTCCCAAATGCGCCGATAAACTAATTCGCGGATTCATAATTCCTGAATAAATACTTAAGAGTATATACAAAATGTACCGCGGAATGGTTTTTCGATTAATCTCCCTGTAATTGCGAAGCATTACATACAAGAGAGCGCCAATCAACGCAAAAATCGCTCCGGATGCTCCAAGCATAGACACCGGATCTGGCGAGGCATTTGTATAATAAATATATTGTATCACACTTCCCACCAAACCGCCTACGATATATATCACCAAAAATCGAACATGTCCGACAACTTTTTCTAACGCAGTTCCAATAAAGTACAAAGTCAGCATATTTCCAACCAGATGTTGAATGTCCGCATGTAAAAACATACAGGTAAACATGCGGTAATACTGTCGATCCAAGCCCTCAAAGTTTGCAAACAATGTGCCCCAAAGTTGCAAAGGGCCCCAATCGTCCCTAATGTTTCCACCCTGTCTTACGATAAGATATGCGTCAATTAAAAATACAACGACGTTGATAAAAATCATCAGTACAGAGATTGTAAGTATAACATCCTTGAACTTTTTTCGTGGTCTTCTAGTAGGCGGCGCCTGCTCCATACGATGAATCGCTTCCTCCACATTTGTGAAAGATCGTTCTTGTGAACCGGGTAACGCATCAATTTGGCTCAAAATATCCTTTAGGTTATGAAAATCTCCAGGTTGTCCTGCACCGATTTCCAAACCAGTGCCTAGGTCAACCAACCAATGTCCTGCATCTTCAGTGATTTGAAAACGCATTTTCGGAGCATTTAAGGTGAATATAACAAAAAGAATATCTTCTGTTCCCGTGAGGCGCTCTAACTCCATACGATAATTTGTAAGCTGCCAATCATCCAAAGTGGCTGATGCATTCTGCGAAATAACTGCCAAAATATATGCACCGCGTTCGTGCTCAGCCATTAGTACAGAAACGTTACGCAAATACGTATCTACCCTACGATAACCATATTCTGTTATGTGCTGAAGATAGAACTCTGCTTCCATACAATCCCCGATTTCACAAAGGGCTCTTCGCATTGCGAACAGCCCCTTTTTCTACGGGATATTATCACATTTTTTTGCCCTTTTTGTCAAATATCAGCAAATGGTTTCCAAGAAGGATTTCTTCATGGTCATGCAGTTCCGTAATCTGAAAAGGAGCAAGTGTCTTTCCACCAATCGATGTCGCATTGGTACTATTCAAATCCTTAATATAAAACCCCGATTTATCTGGCATGCAAACGAGTTTTGCATGCATTCTGCTTACTCCCTGTACTCGAATCACACAATCAGCCTTTTCTGACGAGCTCCCAATGATGGTATCATTTAGGACAACAAATTCTTTATCCTCTCCATTCTCCTTCCATCTCAAAACAGGAAGAAGCATATATTCGTCCATGTTCAGGATTGTTGTTCCCTCTTCCTCCGATTCCGGCACATCGCTACTATTCGGCCGTTCAATATGTACCTGTTGCTCTTCATAAGGGATTTCAACCTCCTGTTTTTTTATCTTAAAAAACAAGGTTTTGTTTTCTTTGTACCATCGAAATAAAACAAACGCACCTACCGCAAGAACTAGGCAAAATACTCCATATACCACAGAGTTCACTCCACGTATTCGTATGGATGGAATCAGGCAGGACAAAATTGACCAGACGAACAAAGCCGCCATAAGCCCTAATGCAATGTATATCAAATTGATTTTTTCAGTATCTTTCACCTCAACCTCTTCCTCTGCCTTTTCTGGAAGAATATAGGGATGAGGCCGTTCCTGCGTTGTCACGCGATATGCATCCGTTCCTGTTGTTTCCACCTCGAATAAGCCCTGAATTGAGCAGTTACTGGTGCACAATCTTTTGTACGTTCCATACACCAAGGTTACTGCCTCGGCATCATTATGATCCACAGTTTGTAAAATACAGTCCTCAAATAAACGTTTTAATGCCCGAAAGAAATCGCTATCACTGTTAGGTTCCGCGTAAGCAAAGTAGACTTTATGTGTTCCTTTATCAACAAATATGTGCTCCGGTTCCAAAAGAAGGCCATCTGGACGCAACAAATACTCTCCCAATGCAATGAGTGCTTCTTTTAACGAGTTCAAAAAAGCTTTGATAATTGCCGCATTTGGAGCTTCATGTCCATAGTATTCCATCAGACTGATTCGATTTGAAATCTGATACATATACGTTGACTGATTATTTACTTTGCGTATGGTGAGCGGTAGCAAGCCCGGAATATCATTGCATTCAATCATCTTCATCTCATAACAATCCGTCTGCTGGTCATTCGGAATTAGCATATAATTCCCACTCTGTTCTCGCGTATATTCTACCTTCATGATTTGTCGTCCTTTCCAATCAACTGTATTATTTTTGTACCTGCCCGAAGCAATTGGGCATTCTTTTTGGGCGTATGCATTTCCTCTGCAAAATTGGGCAATGGCTCAGCCCCATTTCCAATTTTATGTGCGTCATAGTAGGCCTGCGCAAGATTATGAATACGTTCGGCATATGAAGCCTCGACCTTTTTGTCACCAATCAAAGGCGTCGCCATGACTTCGTTCACGTCAAATCCTTCGGTTGTACTACTATATGAGTAGTTAGCCATTTGTTCCATTCGGAAACCGCCCAGTGCTATGCAGCACTCGGTAACAGCCCAGTCGTGCAGTGAGAAGTCCAATCGCAGGAAAGCTGCCACCAAAATAACAATCCATGTAAAAATAAAGCTCCCCTCCACAGTAAACGTTCCTTCTTCTTTTCTCATAAGGCCTCCTACTTTCCACACTTTGAACAAGGGCGATGATTCTTTTTTGCCTCTTCGAGTTCTATCTGATACACATTCCGGTGAAAATTCTTACAATCCAATCCCGAATGATATCTTGTTCCGTATTTCATATAGTACACATGCTGAGAAGTCGAATTATTCTTAGAACAATATGTGCACGGATAGTATTTGGCTCCCTCAGGATTCCTCATTGCACCGATTTCGTCCAATGAACACTCACTATATGTCACCTTGATATAAGTACAATCTCTTTTC
>JAZUHV010000304.1:0-4112 GCA_045641925.1 Butyrivibrio sp. | reverse complement strand
TGTACGGCCAACGGTTGCCTTTCCACATCCAGACTCACCTACGAGTCCGAGGGTCTCGCCTGGCTTTACAGCAAAGGATACATCATCCACAGCCTTCAGCGTCAGAGTTTTAAAACCGGAACGTACCGGAAAATACATCTTAAGATTCTGAACTTCTACCAGATTTTCACTCATACGTCTTCAACTCCTCTGCTGCTTTTTTCATGTTCATCCAACAAGCTGCCTTGTGATTTTCATTAATCCACAATTCTTCTGGCTGCTCGGTCAGACAAATCTTCATAGCCTCATCGCAACGCGTACAGAACGCGCAACCCTGTGGCATATTCAAAAGATTAATTGGAGTACCCGCAATTGGTTCCAATCTCTTCTTCATGTTGTCGATACTTGGGATGGAACGAAGGAGGCCCTTTGTATATTCGTGTGCAGGATTGTAGAAAATTTCATCCGCAGTACCACGCTCACAAATACGTCCACCATACATTACCACGATGTTGTCGCACATATCAGCGATAACGCCCAAATCATGGGTAACCAAAATCATGGCCATACCCATCTTCTTCTGCAGTTCCTGAATCTGTTCCAAAATCTGCGCCTGGATGGTTACATCCAATGCAGTCGTTGGTTCATCCGCAATCAGAATGTCTGGTTCGCAAGCCAAAGCCATCGCAATCATAACACGCTGACGCATACCACCAGATAACTCGAATGGATACTGCTTAAATCTCTTTAATGGCTCATTGATACCAACAAGCTCTAACATTTCCAAAGCACGTTCTTTCACTTCTTTGCCACGCTTATTGGTATGCAAACGAATTGCCTCGGAAATCTGATTACCTACTGTAAATACAGGATTCAAACTGGTCATTGGATCCTGGAAAATAATGGAGCAGCACTTGCCACGGAAGTGACGCATCTGGTGCTCATTCCACTTTGTAATATCCTGGCCCTTGTAAAGAATCTTTCCACTGGAAATATTACCATTATCGGCCAAAATCTGCATGATAGAATATGCAGACACACTCTTACCAGAACCAGACTCACCTACGATACCAAGGATTTCGCCTGGATTCAAATCATAGGATACACCGTTTACTGCACATACCGTTCCTGAATCTGTACGGAAGGTTGTATGCAGATCCTGTACGCTTAATAAAACTTCATTCTCGCTCATACAACTACCTCTTCAACTTAGGATCGAATGCATCACGCAAACCATCACCAATCAAATTCAAACTTAATACAATCAAACAAATCATGATTGCAGGGAAAATCAACTTGTATGGATAACTCTGTAAACCTTCACGTGCAGAGTTCGCAAGAGAACCCAAAGAAGGCATTGGAGCCTGTACACCTAAACCGATGAAACTCAAATAACTTTCCGTAAAGATTGCGGAAGGAATCTGCAATGCGGTTGAGATGATGATAACAGACAAACAGTTTGGCAAAATATGCTTCACAATGATGTGTCCAGGCTTAGCTCCGATAGACTTCGCAGCGAGCACATATTCATTTTCCTTAATAGAAAGAATCTGTGCACGAATAAGTCTTGCCATACCTACCCAGTAAAGAACACCAAATACGATGAACATGGAAATCATGTTAGAACCCATTGCCGCAAATAATGAACCGTTCGGGAATACCAAGACGGAGGACAATACCACGGATAATAAGATGATAACGAGCATGTCCGGCAGCGAGTATATCATGTCTACGACTCGCATAATATAAAGGTCCACACGACCGCCTGCGTATCCGGCAATACTACCGATTACCAAACCAATTACTAATACGATTAAGCTGGCAAACAAGCCGACAACCAATGAAATACGGGTTCCGTAGATAACACGGATAAAGTAGTCACGGCACTGTTCATCGGTACCAAAGATGTGTGGGAAACGGTAATTTCCTTCATCGATGTACTTCTGTTCCATCTGAGAATAGGTAAATGGAGCTAAGTTCTTTGCGCCCTTATCTCTGATACCATTTACAGTAAGAATTTCTTCATAGCTGTATGGCACAATGAGTGGAGCCACAATAATTGTTACAACAATTAAGAATAAGATGACCAAACTGGCTACAGCGAGCTTATTCTTCATCAAGCGACGCAAACCATCCTTCCAGAAGGTTGTACTCTTACTCTTAACCTCTGCCTGTTCCTTATCTGCATCAGAAGCCTTTTCAAACTTGGAAAGGTCTAACTGAAGGCTGAAGAAACGTTTCTTCGGTGTTTGATTAGGATCGTAATTTGACATCGTTTCTCCTCCTTCTACTCGTACTTAATTCTAGGGTCAACAACCTTATATAAAAGGTCGCAGATAACGTTAGCAACAACCATCAAAGTTGCCAGGAAAATGGTAGTAGCCATAATCATGGTGTAATCACGGTTGGTAATTGCAGATACGAATTTGGTACCGATACCACCAACGGTAAATACGGTTTCAACAACCATGGAACCAGTGATGATGTACGCAATTTCAGGTCCTGCATAAGTAATAACAGGCAACAGGGAATTACGAAGGGCATGCTTGAAAATGATAACCCACTTCTTTACACCCTTTGCTTTTGCGGTACGAATGTAATCCTGACTCAACGCATCAAGCATACTGGTCTTCGCCAAACGTGTGGTATATGCCATAGGATATGCACACAAAGCGATAACCGGAAGCACGTAGTTCGTTTCCGTCGCACTCCATACCGGGAACCAGCCCAGCTTAATACAGAAAATCAACAGCAAAAACGTCGCCAAAACGAAACTCGGCACAGCAGTAAAAAATGTTGATAAGAATATGATGATTCGATCAGGAAATTTATTACGCATCAGGGCCGCAATACTACCAAAGACAGTACCTGCAACCAGTGCAATGAACACTGCTGTCAAACCGAGTCTGCAGGAAATCGGGAAAGATTCCGCGATGATGGTCTTAATTTCACGACCATTCTTCAAGCTGACACCAAAGTCGCCATGAAGCAATCCTTTCATATATAATCCGAACTGTACAATAATCGGTTTGTCCAAATTGTAACGCTCATTCAGCGCCTGCATGGTAGCTTCACTGACAGCCTTCTCCTTATTGAATGGTCCACCTGGGATTGCATTCATTAAGAAGAACGTAATCAAACAGATTAAGAAGACAGTAACGATTGCAAGCAAAATTCTCTTAATAATGTATCTTGCCATTTGATCTACACCTTTGCCTCTCTAAATACTTTAATGCTTGAAAGTGTTGATGTCTTTTTCCATGAAAAAGGAGCGCCGATCTCATCGATCTGCACCCCTTTGCACATTTCACAACAAAATCAAACACTATAAATTTATCGTTTTGCTTAAAAAATGTCAATATGACTTAGTTACTATTTATGCAAAACTTGTTCCGATTTATACAAAAATCATTCCTGACCGTTCCAGCAATAGGTACACAAATTCTCTGCGCCAATGCCAACTGATTCTAATAAATCGTCTAATCTGTGATATCTTAAGGAAGTAAAATTCAGCTTCTGGCGAATTCCTTCAACCATTGCTTCATACTTTTCAGAGTTTGGATCTGCATATTCCTGCAATGTCTCGTAAGAAACATCTTCGGTTCCTTCCAATTCCTTTACAACCACACGTGCAATCAATTCCATTTCAGAAGAAGATCTGGAGAAGTTCAGGTACTTACAACCGAACAGCAATGGAGGGCAAGCCGGGCGAATATGTACTTCCTTGGCGCCGCTCTCATACAGAAATTCTACGGTTTCACGCATCTGCGTTCCACGTACGACAGAATCATCAATCAAAAGAAGGCTCTTATCCTTAATTAATTCGTGCACAGGAATCAGTTTCATATGCGCAATTAAATTACGCTTCTCCTGCATGGTTGGCATAAAGGATCTTGGCCAGGTCGGGGTATACTTAATAAATGGTCTGGAAAAAGGAATGCCTGACTCATTTGCATAACCGACAGCGTGAGCAGTACCGGAATCCGGCACACCCGCAACTACATCTGCCTTCACATTATCTCTTCTAGCCAAAAGCTTACCGCAGTTATAACGCATTTCCTCAACGTTTACATTCTCATAACCGGAAGAAGGATATCCATAATATACCCAAAGGAAGGTACAAATCTTCATAT
>JAZUHV010000303.1:0-2201 GCA_045641925.1 Butyrivibrio sp. | reverse complement strand
AATGCCAGTTATGATTCAATCCGTTGCCGACGCCCCAATAATTACCATGATTCCTGCAGATCTATCGTATGCAGACCAGAGCCCTGTTCCCCACCATTCTTTTCCAGCATCGAAATAACTGGAGAAGTCGTCATTCCAGCGATACACTTCAACATCCTGCCTATTTGGAAACAGGATATCATTGAACTCAATAAAATCCCTGGTCAGATATCGAACCATGTATGGCGGTTCCAAAAATGCATACCAATACGGAGTAACAGCCGGGACGTTAAATCCACGGTCACCTTCCGGCCTATTGCTATAGTAGTCATCGTCCGGGAGTTTTAGCAGATCATCTATATCATAGGGCACAGCTTCCATCTTCTCTGCTGCGACGTCGTAATCACTATTAAATCTTTCGTTTATTATTTCAGACGCTTTGATCACTGCATTTTTATGGGTCTTTATGCCCTCATATGTATCTTCTGAAAAAATGACATAATCCAATGCCAGTCTGGAATACTTTGTTTTCAGAAGTTCGTATATTGCATGATTACTGAGTTCTTCCATTTTTACCTCCATCAAATCAGATTTTTATCCCCGGAAAATGGCGTAAAATAAGGCTTTTTCGACATTTTACAGTACAATCCATGCCGACTTCGATGTCAGGCATATAAGCACTTTGTATATTACCTGTCTATTACTGAGGGCGGCCCAGGGCTTCTCAGCACGACAGGTATATTATGGATAGTCGGGGCTGAATGATCCGTTCCGGCTATTTCTAACCGCCTTAATCCTTAAGGCATCCGACCGGTACAACCTTTACCCCGCTTTCGGTTGTATATGACATCGGCGCATTTGCGCAGATTACGATCAGGGCTGACGGTTCACGATACACAGCTCGTGGACGTTCAGGATTCTTTAACGCTTCCTCATTATGGTTCATTATGACCTTTTTAAACCGCAATAAGGACTTCTCTGCTTCCGGGATCTTACCGGCCCCCACTTTTATCTCGATTAACGCATATCTGCCATCTGCCATTTGATATACTGCATCTGCCTCTACACCGGAGTCATCTGTATAGTGTAAAATCCTGGCATTATGTGCATCCGCATAAACGATCAGATCTCTTAAAACCAGATTTTCGAATGCATGTCCAAATAAACCCAGATCATTGTTGAAATAATCAGGATCAATTCCAAGTGCGGCCAGTCCAATTGAAGGATCCACAAATATATGTTTTTTTGCCGACCGAATAGCTGTTTTGGAACGGATCTGAGGAGTCCACGCGTCAATATCCCTTAACACAAATAATTGCTCAAGAATATCCACATATGAGTAAAGCGTTGCATCTGTTGCATTTTGGGTTGCTTTAACATCAGCAAATATGCTCGTTTTCTTTGCTGTTGTTGCCATATTTTTGGCATACGGCCATAGCAATGTTCTGACCAGTTCGGGATTTCTCTTCACATTATCCACTGCATTAACATCCTTTTGATAGATCTGCCTGAAATAATCCTTTGCGATCTCAAGTTTAGCTTCTTCGCCCTTCAAGGCCATACATCTCGGCCATCCACCTCTGCATACAATATGAAATAAGGCTTCTAAGCTTAAGTCTGAAGTAGATCCATCCATATCATAAGAATCATCTTCTACAATTCGCGAAAGAGACACCGATCCATTTGATTCCATAGTTTCAAACAGAGTCATAGGATACATAAGCAATTCTGAAATTCTTCCGGTACCTGTGTGAGGAGTATCGATTTTACGACTTGTAGAGCCTGTGAGGTAGTATTCACCAACGCTGTCCGGATTATCATCGCAGTCCTTCCTGATTGCACCCCAGATTTTTGCCGCATCCTGCCATTCGTCGAACAATATCGGTTTCTTATTTTTCAGCAACAGCTTTGGTGCAGTTTCGGCAACCGCTAAATACCCCTCTCTTTTGTCTTCGTCTTGAAATTCGATGATCGTCTCACAACGTTCCTTCGCAGTTCGTGTCTTACCGCAACCTTTTGGGCCCACGATATTGACCGCATTGAAAGCAGTCATTTTCCGATCAATAACAGTATCTACTATTCGTGATATATAATCCATGCCATCGCCTCCTTCCATTTGCAAGTATAGCACAGATATTTTATACCCTTAATTTTATTTGAGTAATTTCGGCATTTTTATTTTAGTAATTTCGGCACTTTTATTTGAGTAATTTCGGTACTTC
>JAZUHV010000302.1:0-6411 GCA_045641925.1 Butyrivibrio sp. | reverse complement strand
AATCCAGATTTTCCGGAATCAAGCGTCCCTCAAGCTTCTTTAAATGCTCCACCTGCTTCATTTCACGGGTGATATAACCCTCATATTTGATATTGATGTTAACCTGCTCAGCAACATCGGCCGGAAGATTTGGACGGTCCGGGTCAAGTTCTGCCAAAACCTCATAATTCAGTTCCGGACGACGTAACAATTCCGCAAGAGAAATACCATTATTGAGCGGCGTACTTTCATGCGCTGTCAAAAATGCATTTACTTTATCAGAACCGCCTAAAGTAACTGTCGAAAGACGCTTAATTTCCGCATCAATTGCAGCAATCTTTGCCTTCACACCCTCATAACGCTCCTTGGAAAGCAATCCCACACGGTATCCGTGCTCATAAAGACGAATATCCGCATTGTCCTGACGAAGAAGGAGACGATACTCCGCACGAGAAGTCATCATTCTATATGGCTCATGATTCTCCTTCGTAACCAAATCATCGATTAACACACCGATGTAAGCCTCAGAGCGATCTAAAATCAATGGCTCCTTGCCTAAAAGCTTCATTGCTGCATTAATTCCTGCAATCAACCCCTGTGCAGCGGCCTCTTCATAGCCGGAGCTACCGTTTAACTGTCCACCAGAGAACAATCCACGGATGGATTTGAATTCCAGGGATGACTTTAACTGATTAGGATTGATGCAATCGTATTCAATTGCGTAGGCATTACGCACAATTTTCACATTTTCAAGACCGGGAACGGTACGGTACATCGCATACTGCACATCCTCCGGAAGAGAACTGCTCATGCCACCAAGATACCACTCATGTGTGTACTCACCTTCCGGCTCCACAAACACCTGGTGCTTTTCCTTGTCAGCAAAGCGCATCACCTTATCCTCAATAGAAGGGCAGTAGCGAGGGCCGGTGCCCTGAATAACGCCCGAATAGAGAGGGGAGCGGTGAATATTATCACGAATAATCTTATGTGTTTCCTCGTTTGTGTAAGTTAACCAACAGCTAATCTGGTCTTTTTGAATGGAATCCGGATCCGTTGTAAAAGAAAATGGAACGATTCTCTTGTCACCAAACTGTTCTTCCATTTTGGAAAAATCAATACTGCGGCCGTCTACACGTGCTGGCGTGCCAGTTTTAAAGCGAACCATCTCAATTCCAAGCGATTTCATGGATTCCGACAAATAATTGGCAGCTAAAAGACCGTTTGGTCCGGTGTAATAAGCTGTATCTCCGTAGATACATTTTGCTTTTAAATACGTTCCTGTACAAAGCACCACGGCTCTGGTAAAATATTCTGCTCCAGAAAAGGTCTTCACACCACGAATCTCACCATTTTCCACCATCAGTTCAGACACCTCGGCCTGACGAATGGTCAAATTTTCCGTGTTTTCCAGGGTGCGTCGCATCGTGCGGGAATATTCCTGCTTGTCAGCCTGCGCACGCAGGGAATGTACGGCTGGACCCTTGGACTGATTTAACATCTTAGACTGAATAAAGGTCTTATCGATGTTAACGCCCATCTCGCCGCCCAATGCATCCAGTTCGCGCACCAGATGTCCCTTGGAGCTGCCACCAATATTAGGATTACAAGGCATCATCGCAATGCTTTCCACACTGACCGTAAACATAATTGTCGACAGTCCCAGTCTGGCACAGGCAAGTGCTGCCTCACAGCCGGCATGACCGGCACCCACTATAGCTACATCATAATTTTCAACAACATTCATTTTCGTATTCCATTCCTGATATACAAAATTATTTTCCCATACAGAACTTGGAGAAGATTTCATTGACCAAATCCTCTTCAACCTCTTCACCAAGCACCTTACCAAGCTCAGAGTAGGCATTCATCAAATCGATGGTGAGGAAATCCTCTGTCATTCCATCCCCTATGCCACGTGAAACCAGCTGAAGACTTTCTCTGGCCTGCTCAAGTGCTGCCTTGTCACGTTCTCTGGAAATATAAACCTCATCGTTAAAGTCAATCTGGCCTTCCACAAACATGGATACAATCAAATCAGACAGTTCATCCAGACCGGTGCCTTCCTTTGCAGAAATGGAGAGTACCGGAAGGTCTGTTTGTGTACTTAACGCATCGGCCATCACCACCTGTTCAAGATCCATCTTATTTAGCAGGATAATTGCCTTACGATTTTCCTCACGAATCAGTTTCAAAATCATAGCATCGTTTTCATCAAGCGGAGTAGAGGAGTCCACTACGTACAAGATGAGATCCGCATTTTTTGCAATCTCTTTTGCACGTTCCACACCGATTTCTTCCACCACATCGGAGGTCTCTCGAATGCCCGCGGTGTCCACTAAATTCAAAGTAATACCACTAAGATTAATCGATTCCTCCAGGGTGTCACGTGTGGTTCCTGCTATATCTGTAACAATGGCTCGGTCATGCCCGGCTATCAAATTCAACAAACTACTTTTTCCGGCATTTGGCTTTCCTAAAATGACGGTTTGTACACCCTGAGTAAATAATTTGCCGTTTTCCACGGTTTTCAACAGCTTTTCCAGCAGTTTTCCCCACTTATCCACAAGAATTTCTAAGTTTTCCACATAGTTTTCCAAGGAAATATGCTCAGGATCGTCCAATGCAGCCTCTATATACGCAATCTCATGAAGCAGTTCCTGACGAATTTCCTGAATTTGAATGGATAATTTACCACCTAAAATGCTCACAGAGTTTTGCAAGGCGTAATTGTTTTTTGCATTAATAACATCTATTACAGCTTCTGCCTGACTCAGGTCGATTCGTCCATTCATGAAGGCGCGTTTGGTAAACTCACCAGGCTCAGCCGGTCTTGCCCCCGCATGATAAACTGCATCCAAAATGCGGCGCATTACATACACACCGCCATGACAATCTATTTCCACAACATCTTCTCTGGTATATGTATTTGGCCCCTTCATCCACATCACAAGAACCTCATCCAACACCTGATTATGGAATACAATGTTTCCATAATGAATGGTATGGCTTGGTGTCTGAGAAATAGGGGACTTATTTTCTTTCTTACTGACGAACAGCGCATCAATAATTGCACCAGCTTCCGGTCCACTGATTCGAATGATTCCAATTCCGGAATTACTCATACCGGTTGCGATGGCTGCTATGGTATCTGTCGTATTAAACATCGTTTCAGGATCGACTCCCTTCTTTATAAGCGTATGCCCATACTCCTTTATATTGTAACATAGAAATAACTTCTAAATATATAGTATCTTACAAAAAAACCCGCTGACATTTGCCAGCGGGTAAAAAATATAAAAATTATTTCTTTAAGTAAATCACAATATGTCTGAATGGCTCTTCGCCCTCACTCTTTGTTGCAACATACTTATCATTCTGCAGTGCGGAGTGAATAATTCTTCTTTCATATGGATTCATTGGTTCCAAAGATACTGGACGTCTGGTTCTCTTAACCTTATAAGCAATATTCTTTGCCAAAGATTCAAGAGTTGCCTTACGACGATCTCTGTAGTTCTCGGTATCTAACTTCACTCTGTAATACTTGCCGCTTTCCTTGTTTACTACAAGGCTGACAATATACTGAAGTGAATCTAAGGTCTGACCACGCTTACCGATTAAAACGCCCATATCATCACCAACTAAATTGATGTCGATGGTTTCGTCTTCTTCGTTGATGGTCATTTCTACGGTAACGGTTAAATCCATTGCCGCAAAAACATCGCCTAAAAATTCTTTGATTTTATCTTCCAAAGAATCTTTCTTCCATACAAGGATCTTAGCCTGCTTTGTATTGATAAAACCGAGAATACCATTGGAACCTTTTTCAACGACTTCATATTCAATCTTGTCGCTGGTGGTTTCTAACTGAACCAATGCATTGGTAACTGCCTCTTCGACAGTTTTGCCGGTTACTTCAATTTTTTCCATTGTAATATCCTCTATAAGAACTGATTACTGTTTGTTGTTATTATCAACATTATTTCTTTCGTTGAACATCTTTACCATATTTGCCTTAGCTGCAAGGCTTCCTGGCTTAGCAGTGTTACCATTTGAATAATACTCGGTGGACTTCCTCATTTCTGCTTCACGTTCACCTCTACGAGCATCTCTGGCTTCCTGCTTCTTTACCTGTTCAGCGTAGGTAGATGCTGAATTTACGTACTTCTTAGGAGGGAGACCCTTCTTTGCACGCTTTGCGTTTTCCTTATCAATGTTCTTCTGAACCATTTCCTCAATATCCATGTTGTCCATCTGATGATTAATAATCAACTGTACAACCATCTGAACTACCGAGCTGGCAATCCAGTAGATACCGATACAAGCAGGGAAGGTAAAGCAGAAGAATACAGACATTAAAGGCATAACGTAATTTAACATCTTCATTGACTTCTGCATGGATTCCTGTGTCTGTGTCTGATTCTGACCAACAATGGTCTTATTCTTGCTCTGCATCAGCATAGAACTTGCGAACTGTGCTGCACCAGCAAGAAGAGGAATCAGAATAATCCACAATGCTTTGTATCCACGATTCTTAACATCGGTAAGAATATCCCAAGGTCTCTCCATCATGTTCATGCCGAACAAGGAGTTATATCCCTGAATAACGGAGCTCAAGTCACTCATCTTAGTGCCCTGACCACCATCTGCTGCTTTAATTGTCTTTTTAAGATTAGCAATCTGTGCTTCACTATAGCCTAATTCCAACAACTTTGCCTCAACATTGTTGTCAGTCATAAAATCAGCTACATTCAAGTCACCGATTACGTCATTTGCAGTTTTCCACTCTTTACTTCCGAAATTGTATACAATATCGATGGTCTGATTTAAGGATTTCTCATCTAAACCATCCATGGATACCTCTACTTTATAAGTAGTCGTATCATTTTCCTTAACTGTCTGTACGATTTCCTTATTAGAAGTATATAACTTCTTAAAATCATCCGTAGCAGCAGTACCGGAACTTAATGTACTTACTGAAGCAATAGCAAGGACTGCACTGATAATCTTAATCTTAGCAACATAACCCGGAATTTTGTAGATTACTCGGTATAAGGCAAACATGATTGGCAACTGAATAATCATTGTCAAACATCCGCCGGAAGGAGAGGCGCCGTACTTAGCGTAGACTTCCTTAGTCTCCTCATTCAGCTTCATCATGGATGCTTGATCTTTCTTGTCCCTATACTTAGCCTGAATCTCCTGAATTTCCGGATTCATCATATTCTGTAGCTTGGAGAATTTCTGCTGCTTAATAGTCAGCGGAAGCATAATCATACGAATTACGATTGTAAAAAGGACGATACCAATCGCTACAATTGGAACTACCCATGTATGCTCCGTGAACCATCCAGCAATTAAGAAGATCAATTCAAACAAGCCATTGAATATTTTACCCAACACCCATGCAAACGGAAATAAAATTCCAGGGCTTTCCGTGGTTAAAAAAATCATATGTGTCTCCTTAATGTCTCAATACTATGGTACCGGATCATATCCCCCTTTCGCAAAAGGATTACATCGCAGTATTCTCCATATTGTCAAAAGACTGCCTTTCCATGCTCCATACTTCTCGAGAGCCTCAATTGCATATTGAGAGCATGTAGGCGTATAAATACATGTTGCGTGATTTTTAAGTGGCGACAGGTATTTTTTATAAAAGCGAATCATTGCAATTAAAAATTTTTTCATAATAAGATACCATGTAGCTTACAAAGATGCAGAAAAGCACTTTCTGTCTCCGCATACTTCTTATCTACTAGATTTGCTCTGGCTACAATCACAATATCATAGCCTTTTTTTACCTGTTCACTGTTTAACCGGACGCTTTCACGAATTAATCGTGCTAACCGGTGTCGGACGATACTATTCCCGACTTTCTTGCTCACAGAGATTCCTAAACGTAGGTTCTCCGTTCGATTCTCATAAATGTACATAACCAGATATTTATTCGCATAAGAGTGGCCATTCTTATACACATTTTGAAAATACATGTTTGATTTCAAAGACTCATATCCGACCATGTCATCTCTCTCTTTCCAATCCTAATAAAAGGGTGAAAGTAAAAGGCCACAATGTTGCGGCCTAAGCGGATAATACTTTTCTACCCTTACGTCTTCTGGCTGCTAAAACCTTTCTGCCGTTTGCAGTGCTCATTCTCTTTCTGAATCCATGTACTCTGGATCTAGAAGTCTTCTTTGGTTGGAATGTCATCTTCATGCGTAACTCACCTCTTTCTATTATTTTGTATATCTTTACAAAAGGGCATAATCCACCCTATGAAAAGACACCGTTCTTATTCTATGTAATTCAATATCTAAAGTCAAGTATTATTTATTGACACCGAATGAAATGAATCATATAAACTACACCTTTATTTGAGGAAAATATCATCAAAAACATATCTATTTATCAACAATTTGTTGATAAGTA
>JAZUHV010000301.1:0-3456 GCA_045641925.1 Butyrivibrio sp. | reverse complement strand
ATTTTCCATCTTTTGGATAATTTCATCTAATAACTGAAAGGTTTCTTCAATCGAAATTTCTGTATTATTCGCCATACTTTGTACCTCTGTCAACCTTCTTCACATCCATAACCTTTGCATCCAAATAGCCATTGCTCACATTTACACGAATATCCTGTCCGCAGGATACGTCCTCTACAGAGACAATTGGTTTTGGACAGCCATCCACCATTTGAGTGGTATATGAATATCCGCCCGCAAAACGTTTTAATGGCGACAATGCATCCAGCCGTGCCGCGCAAACGCTCAAATTTCCCTTCAGGCGAAGCATTTTACTTTCGATGGAATGTTCCATACGTTCTGCATATTCGTCAAGTCTCTGACGTTTTTCGCGAATCATATGCTCCGGTTTATGCACCATTAAGGCTTTATAATATTGTGCAATCTGCATCCTCCGATACTCGGTTGTGTGCAGAATCGCATCGGTTAATCTTCTTTGGCTCTCAATGATGCGGCTTTCTAAAAGTGCATAGTCATATACTGCCAATTCTGCAGCAGCCGATGGTGTCGGTGCACGCAGATCAGAAACAAAATCCGCAATCGTAAAGTCGGTTTCATGTCCAACTGCGGAAATGATTGGCGTCTTGGCCTGAAAAATTGCATGGGCAACAATCTCTTCATTAAAAGCCCATAAATCTTCAATGGAGCCGCCACCTCTGCCGACAATCATCACATCCACATTTCCATACGTATCCAGGTACTGTATGCCTTCAACGATGCTTTCAGCTGCACCAATTCCCTGCACCTGCGCAGGATATAAAATCAGCTGAACATAAGGGTTTCTTCTCGTTGATATATTAATAATATCCTGAATGGCAGCACCGGTCTGTGCGGTAACAATTCCCACACGCTTTGCATAAGCAGGAATCTTCTGCTTATACATTGGATCAAACATCCCCATCTCAGATAGCTGCTTTTTTAAGGCCTGGAAACGTTCAAACAAATCACCACTTCCCACCTTCTCGATCTTCGTGGCATAAATTTGATACTTTCCAGCGGCCTCATAAACAGAAACCCGGCCGGTCACCAGAATTTTCTGTCCATCCTCCAGACGAAACCGTAGGCCCATCGCATCACGATGAAACATTACGGCTGACAAGGTATTTCCCGCATCCTTCAAAGTAAAATAAATATGTCCCGAGGTATGGTATTTACAATTCGAGATTTCCCCACTTACGGTAATATGTTCCAATACCACATCGGACTCAAACATATTTTTTATGTATGTATTTACTTGTCCAACTGTATAAATCTTTGCAGCCATATTCTTTACTATGACAACTTTGCCAATACACCATTGACGAAGGCATGTGCCTTCTCATCACAATACTTCTTAGATAAATTAACCGCCTCGTTAATAGCAACCGGCAATTCAATCTGGTCATCAAATAAAATTTCGTAGGAGGCAATACGCAGAATAGAAAGCTCTGCCTTACCAACACGCTCTAACTTCCAGCCAACCATGGCATCGGATAATTTTGCATCAACCTCTGCAAGATGTGAAAGGACTTCTCCGACACGAGCGCTAATGGTTTCTATGTCACCATCGGAAAGTTTCGGCCAATGCTCTCCATCTTCGCGATCATCCGATTCCTCAGGGTACTGTTCAAAGAACAGATCTAACTGTGTGTTAAATTCCTCATTATCATGAAATTCATAACGAAACAGAATGCGAAATACGTTTTCTCTTAATTCCGATCTAGTCATAAATATGTTCTCCTACACAAAAAAATTGAGTGTCCAGCGCAGGGGCATAGACACTCTAATTATACATTATTTATGCAAATTTAAAAAGAAGTATTTTATACATTTATGCATGATGAATCGTCACATGTTCAATCATAACCTTTACTTCTGTGACCTTTAAGCCAGTCATGCTCTCTACTGCTGATACAACTTTTTCCTGAATCTGGTAGCTGACAGCAGGAATCGAATAGCTTGCATCAATATTAATCGTGATGCCAAGTGCTACAGTACTGTTGGTAATATTTACCTTAATGCCTCTGGAAAGAAGTTTGATACCGATACGGCTAATCAATTCCGTTGCAACATTGCCGGCAAGGGTTACAACACCCTTCACTTCTGTTGCCGCAATACCTGCGATAACCGCTACAACCTCTTCAGAAATTTGAACTCTTCCTAAGTTTTCATCATCTTTATAAATAGAAGTATATTCCAAAACTATGTCCTCCTTGCTATTTTTTAATGAAAATATTTTAAATAATTATATACAATTTTTATCTAATTTGCAATGAATTCCTACGGAATAGCACATCTATTCAACTTGACCGCCAAAAGCAAAAACATTAGAATGAATGCAGAAAATAAATCGTCTCATCAAAGGAGTTTATCTATGAAGTTTTGGTTATTTATCCTGGATATGCTCAAGGGTGCATTTGTCGGTGTGGCAAATATCATACCGGGAGTCAGCGGCGGAACCATGGCCGTGTCCATGGGTGTTTATGATCGCATCATTGAATCCATCAATCATCTATTCAAAAAATTCAAGCAATCCTTTTTGTCCTTACTCCCGCTTATTCTGGGTATGGTCATTGGCATTGCAGCCTTTTCTTTCATTATCCCACATTGTCTGGAAGCTTATCCGTTCCAAACACGTATGTGCTTCGCCGGTCTGATACTCGGCGGCGGACCGGAGCTGATTTCGGCTACAGGAAATGCCTTAAAGCGTGAAAAACGTTCCATTAATCCGTTCCATCTGGTACTGTTTATCGCATTTCTTGCACTTGCCGTATGGATGGCAATATTAAGTCCAGCTGACTCTGGTTCCGAAAGTTTACCAACCGACTGGCTCTCCTTATTAAAGCTTGTTGGCATTGGTGCAATCGCTGCCGCTACAATGGTTCTTCCGGGCGTCAGTGGTTCTTTGGTGCTAATGCTTCTTGGCTATTATGCAGGAATTATTGGAACCATCAAATTATTCTTAACAGCATTAAAGGGATTTAACGGCACCACACTGCTCCACTGTGTATTGGTTTTAATCCCTTTTGCAATTGGATGTGTGCTGGGAATTATTTTAATTTCCAAACTAATTTCCTGGTTATTTAAGCGTTTTGAATCCTTCACCTATTGTGGAATTCTAGGATTAATCGCAGCTTCTGCCTTCGCGATTTTCTACAAGATGGGGCCGGTTCAACTTACTACCATAAATGTAATTGTTGGTGTGATATTATTTGTTGCAGGAACCTGTCTGACATTCTTTGTTGGAAAGAAAAAACTCAATAAAGAAAAATAAAAGGCTAGAGAAAAGGCGCAACCTGTACCGACCCCAAAAAGTTAGACCTAAAAATCTAACGATTGGAGGTCGGTATTTTTATGGCAAAATATCCATATGAGTTTAAGAAACAACTAGTTATGGAGTATCTAGAGGGACAGGGAGGCTTTCTTTTTCTAACTGCT
>JAZUHV010000300.1:0-4657 GCA_045641925.1 Butyrivibrio sp. | reverse complement strand
GAGTAGTGGTCTGCTCCTGAGTGGTAGTTACTTCCTGAGTAGTGGTCTGCTCCTGAGTGGTAGTTACTTCCTGAGTAGTGGTCTGCTCCTGAGTAGTAGTTACTTCCTGAGTAGTGGTCTGCTCCTGAGTAGTAGTTACTTCCTGAGTAGTAGTCTGCTCCTGAGTGGTGGTCACTTCCTGGGTAGTGGTCTGCTGCTGAGTAGTTGTCTGCTCCTGAGTAGTAGTTACTTCCTGAGTAGTGGTTTCTTCCTGTGTGGTAGTTTCCTGAGTGGTTGTCTGTGTGGTAGTTTCCTGAGTAGTAGGCTCGATATCGCCTTCACCCTTAATCCAAATATCATGCCACTCGCCACCGCCATTTGTGAATGACTTTGCAATTGCAAGTCCTCTACAGGTAGAAGTAATGCTTAACTTTGCATTTGGTGCAAGTAAAATACCATTGAATTCGCCAGCGAATACCATTCCGTCATATTCGGTACCTAAGTTCCAAATAATGGAAGTGGAGGTCTTTAACCAATCTTCTGCTGTATTCTTATTGTTTACGAATGCTCTTAATAAACTTACGGCCTTACCATTAACCCACTGATTCTTTTCTGAATCCCAGTAACCAGATACGTTGTCAACCTTAACATTGATAATCAGCAACTGGTTATCTCTCTTGTTAATCTTAAAATCCAAACCATTTTCTAACTGGGTAGAGGTGATATCTACATTAACCACTTCAAGATCAACACCGGTTACATCAATGGTCTTATTACCCTGATACTTTAAATGTTCACCAAATGTATATACCTCAAGTCCGGTACTGGAATAAAGTTTTTTAACGATTTCTTCGTACTCACCATTCTTCAGCTTACGTGAGTTCTTACCGAAGTCACTCTTCTCACCACCGTTGAAGTAGTTTGTATTCTTAATCGTTCTATACTGGAAATTTGTTTCAACATCACTTGCAAGGATAACATCTTCTGCAGTGATACCATACTTAAGTGTATCTCCTAATAAGCTTACGAGTTTAGCATATACATAACCATTCACCATCTGGCTGGCTTTCTTCTCTTCTGCGTTAACCTTTACAACAACGCCTGCGCCAATTAAACCAACGGAAATAATCATGCTCATTACGAAAGCGATTGTCTTTACAATGTTCTTCTTTGTCTTTCTCTTCAAATTTCTCATGTAAAAATCTCCTTAAATATCCAAACGAACGATTTGTTACCCTTTTTTGATGATACAAATATACCACGATTTTTCAAGTCATTTCACCCTCTTAAAGGGGGGGATTTTTCATAAAATGAACATTTTCTATGAAAAACCGTGATTTTTTAACGAAAATCAATGGGGTATTTTCGTAAAGTCATCATTTTGAGGGGGATTATCTTTGAAAAATACGCATTTTTCATTTTGAGTTTCCCCCACTTCAGGCAATTCTGACGCTAATTTTTATAGGCTCAGCCATACGTTAAATTTGGCATCAAGGACATTAAATGGAACGATTCCGACCTCATTAATAATAAAATCATGGAACTTCAAAACGTCAAAATCATTCCCCTTTACTTCCTCTGCACGGGCACGAGCATTGCGCATCATCAGGTGTCCGGTTGTGTATGGAAGCAAAAGTCCCGGATCCGCGATTACACTATAATAAAAGCTGTCTATATCATCGTCTTCCAGAGAATAATAATCACATAGGAAAAGTCCTGCATCTTCTTTGGTCCAGCCTTCATAGTTTACGCCAATATCCAAACGTGCACTGATAATATATCCCAACAAAGAATTGACATTCATCATCTTCTTCATATTGTCGCTTAAGTCCAGATAGTCCACGGCGCACTCCGAAGCATATTGTGCCCAGCCCTCCGTATATCCAATAAAATTCAGAATTTTACGAACATCATGCACATTTTTGTTTGCATAAAAGTTGGTGAACTGATATAAATGTCCCGGATAGCCCTCATGGGCAAGGGTCGTATAAAGGTTGGTTGTGTCACCAGCGACTGCGCTGCCATTTACCTTAATGCTATTCTGGTGAACATCGTCGATTGGAGCAGTCAGGTAATACGCCAAATTACCTTCCACTTCACAGGCAGGATTCAGATATTCCACATGGTACTTGTCCGTTACAATGTCAGGAAAAATCTCATTTACAGAATAATTGTTTATATTATTTAAAATGAATTGCAGGCAATCGTCCGGCGTTCCAAACTGTGACTTATCCAATTCCAGATCATAGAAAGCATTATAGGTATCCGGGTCGTTATAATATACCGTTACCAGTTCCTGAAAAACATCTCTCAATGCCTGGTCCAAAAGATTTTTCACATCACTCGGAGTCATATTGGAGCTGGTCTTGTTCTTAACAATGGCAGCATAATATTTCTTACCTTCGCTACCATAATTACAAAGTCCGCCCAAATCCTTACCAGCATCATGCAATTCCTGAAGCAACGCCTTGGAGTCCTCATATACAGGTGTGATGTAGGTATCAACCGCTTTTTGATTTTGTGCCTGATAATCTGCTACAGCAGCATCAGAAAGGCCCAAAGCCTCCACCTTATCATTAAAGGTCTCAATATATGGATTCAATTCTGCGTTTAAATAGGCATCACACTGCTTGATTGTGTCATCCACATTGATTGCGTCCATAAAATACCCATCTTTTGCCTGCTGTCTGGTAAATGCATATACGCCTTCCATATACTTTGGTACAGAGGCCATGTATACCAGATAATTCTTAACATCCTGCTCATTTCGGAATGCATATTCTGTAAAATTCGTAGACAGGTTTGAAATTATGCCTGAGGATGGTGCAAATACCTGCTGTAACTCAGCGGTTCCCTCAAATGCCAGCGAAGTTTCCATATATTGCTTCATACAATCATAAGTAAGCTTCTGCTCATCATTCAGGCTGTCATAATCGTAAGATTTTAACTGGTCTAATTCCGCCTGAGCCTCCTTATAGGATTCTTCTTCATCTTCAATGGAGAATTCTCCCAAGGAATAGTCCTCTTCCGTAAAGGAAACACCATACTGGCTCAGATCATTCACTATAAAATGCGCATTCCAGGCATCGGCTTCCAAACTTTCTTTGAACATTCTGTCGCAGAATTCGTCAAAGGTTTCACCATCTACAGTTGGATTCGTATTTCCGCTCGGTGTCCAATGAATTCCTAAAAAACTCCAATCAAACGGATTACCGCTATTATACTTATTCACGGCAATGGTACGGCAGCCAGTCATCCCCAAAAGTGTAACCACTGCTACTGTGCCACTTAGCACACGCTTCAAAATCTTTTTCATAACTTTCTCTCCCACTTTATATCCCATTAATTGAAATAAACCAGGTCATCTGCAGGCTTTTGTGCATCGGAAATGTCCATCGCATACAGAACCAATCCTGGGCCCTTGTATTCCTTCACAAATTCCACCTTGCCCTTTGCAGTCAGGGTAATGAAATCACGATCCTTGTAACCTGCAAGCTGCTTTTCCGTCACCTTATCGGTCATACACTTAAAACCAATATAACGAATATCATCCACACAACAGGTCATCGCAAAACGTCCCGGGGCAAAGCATCCCTTATGTGCATACTGCTTTGGCTTATATACCACAGCCTTTGTCTTAATAACCTTACCCTCATATTTTTCAGGATGATCCATTGCATCCATATACCAGATGCCCCAGTCTTCATCGGCCAGCACAATTTCATCAGCATTGATGTCATATGGCAGAATTTCAGAAATTTCGTTTGAGCTTCCATCAGAGGATTCAAAATATACCTGCGCTTTGCCATTAACAGCCTTAACACTTCTGCGATAACGAGCACGGTCCGAATCCTTTGTGCAACGATTGATGATAACCAGTTCTGACAGTTTGTACTGCTCCATCATCACCTGCATCATGTTATTCAAATACATATCATACGTTTCGGCATTTACCAGGGTAATCACCTGGGCAACCTCACAGAACTTTGGCAAACGAGTCATCAGTTCCGCCATGTTCCACATACCATTGTACTCAATGAATACACGCTCTGCGCGGCAGGAAGTAATGCTCTTTTGAATAAAATCCTTTGTCAAATCTTCTAAATCTTCCACCATAACAACAGTGGTGTGAAGATCCTTCATTTCATTTGCATCATACTCTTCCTCGCCTTCTTCGCAGGCAATCACCAGAGTGGATGCGCCATCATTAAAATCTTCACTTTTTAAGGTATCCTTAATGAACGCTGTTTTACCGCTTTCTAAGAATCCGTTAATGATAAATACTGGAACTTCCATCGCAACCTCTTACTTTAATCCAAATAATACCTGCATTGCTTCATCACTCACATGTGTACCAATGACGCAAAGCTTTCCAGTATATTCCGGAGTACCCTCTCTTAATTCATATTCACCTGGCACCGCATCGAAATAGATCCAGGAACCATCCTTTGCAGGGACCATACCCTTTGCACGAAGAATCACACCAAATTCCTCTGTCTCCACCAGGCGCTTTAAGATTGCCTCAATTTCCTCACGGTCATACTTGTGCGGAGTTTCAACGCCCCAGCTGTTAAATACTTCATCAGCATGGTGGTGATGATGGTGATGACCGCAAGAGCAAACGCCATTTTCATCGTACTCGTGATGATGCTCATGTTCGTGATCATGATGATGTTCA
>JAZUHV010000299.1:0-4874 GCA_045641925.1 Butyrivibrio sp. | reverse complement strand
AAGGCCGTGGAATTGTAACCTTTGAATTGATGGACCATTTTGTTCAGGCAGGCGATATTATCATCGTATTACCAGGGCAAATTCATGGCATTCGCCAGTCCGCTTCTGATAGTATGGAATACGAAAATATTATCTTCTCCACAAATATGTTCCTTCCAAGGCTTTCCGATGGAATCGAAACCGAGTTTTTCCATCCGCTGTTATCTGGCAAATTATCTATTTATCCGTTTGTAACACAAAGCGATGATTATTACAAGGATATTGTTTCATGTTTGGATCAGGCGGATTCAATTTGTACTTCTTTTCCAAAGGGATATAAATTGGCCTTAAAGAGCATATTGTATCAATTTTTTTATGTTTTATATCAAAATGCAACAGAAGCCTCCGATGTCACACGTGACAAATCATTGGACCGTATGCGAGAAATTATCAAGTATATTGAAGAGAATTATCATCATACAATAACCATCGAAGACGCTGCCGCAACCGTTGGCTTTTCCTCATCCCATTTTATGAAATTTTTTAAAAAGGAATCCGGAACTTCCTTTATCGATTATTTAAATAATTATCGATTATCGATGGCAACGCGATTATTGATTTCCTCCAGCGGAAGCATACTGGAGATTGCACAAAGTTGCGGCTTTGAAAATCTGTCCTACTTTAATCGCATATTTAAAAAGCGATATCAAATGACACCAAAAGAATATCGCAATTCTTTTGTGCAATTTTAACAAACAATTCTTAAATTTCTATAAATTCGTTGCTATTTTGCACATAATATAGTATGATGAATTTAACATCAAGAGAGAAATTCACTCTTTTGATCGACCTTTGCAAGAAAAAGAGGCTCAGCCTGGCGGCTAAGCCTCTTTTTCTCTTTTCATTAATTCATTCTCCCATCCGAATTCGACGAACCAGACAGAATATACCAAATACAACCAAATTGACACAAACAATGGACGCTCCAGTTGGTACGGATAAAACAAAGGATAAAACAATACCAATTATAAAACAAACCACGGATATAATAACGGAGCAAATTAACACAGAGAGGTAATTCTTCATCAGTCGCATTGCTGACAAACTTGGAAAAATGACCAGACTGCTAATCAAAAGCGCCCCCATCATGCGCATTCCAATGACCACTGTTACAGCGGTTAAAATGGCTAAAATCGCATTATAAATTTCCACCTTTGTACCTGTTGCCTTCGCAAAGGTCTCATCAAAGGTTATAGCAAATATTCTTGGATAGAATAATACAAACAGTGCTATTACAAGAACAGATAATACAATGCAAAGAATGGTATCATTATGGCTTAAGGACAAAATACTACCAAACATATAATTATTTACATCAGTATTCATCCCGGTGGACAATGAAATCACCATGATTCCGACTGCCAAAGACCCACTACAGATAATGGCCACTGCGGAGTCTCCTTTAATTTTCGAATTTCCGTTCAGGCGAAGTAACAAAAAAGCAGCTACAATGCAAACCGGAATCGCAACTCACACAGGAGCCAAATTACAGGCTGATGCTATTGCAAGTGATGCAAAGCCGACATGCGATAAGCCGTCACCATTCATGGAATATCTTTTCAAAACCATGCTTACACCTAATAAAGAAGCACATAAAGTAATTAAAAGTCCAACCACCAGCGCACGAACCATAAAGGTATATTGAAACATCTCAGCAATTATCCCCATAGTTCATCTCCTCCTGAAATCTGTGCAAAGTTTGCACCGGCATTGGTTTCCAAAAAATCTTCTGCCAAGCCAAAGTAGGTCTGCTTCTGCGACAAATGCAGAATATGTGTCGCATATTGTAATGCCGTTTCTAAATCATGGCTAACCATAATAATCGTAATATGCATTTCACGGTTAATTCTTGCAATCAGTTCATAAAGTTCTTTGGTAGCAATCGGATCAAGTCCAGCCACAGGTTCATCCATTAATAGAACCTTTGTTGTTGCACATAAAGCTCTTGCCAGCAATACACGTTGCTTTTGTCCGCCGGATAAATCCTGGAATGAAACCTTTGCCAAATCTGTTATATCCATCATTTCCATAGCTTCTTTGGCACGCAATTTCTCCTTTTGGCCATAAAAAGGGCGAAATCCCAGCTGATTCAGGCAGCCAGACAGGATTACTTCCTTTACACTCGCCGGAAAATCTTTTTGTACATCCGTTTGTTGTGGAAGATATCCTATTTCATTAGGCTTCAATTCCTCACCATAACATATCTTCCCCTCCATTGGCTTCTTCAGGCGCAAAAGACCCTTCATTAATGTACTTTTCCCTGCTCCGTTTTCACCAACAATCACAAGGTATTCACCGCCATTTAAGGAAAAATCAACGTCTTCAATTATCTTTTGTCCCTCATATCCTAAGGATACATGTTCACAGGAAATCAAGCTCATGAATTCAGAGCCTCCTTTAAGGAAATAACATTTTTTCTCATCAAAGATAAATAGGTCTCTCCTGCCTCAAAATCCTTTTTGGAAATATTCTGACAGGAATAAAAAGTATGATGTACACATCCAGTATCCTCGCAAATGGATTCTGCCATCTTTACATTACTAAGTTCAATTGTATATATAACTGGAATTTGATGTTCTCTCACATATGTAATCATCTCGGCCAATTTACTCGCAGAAGCCTCAGACTCTGCCGAACAGCCAGGAAATGCAGCCAAATAGCTTAGTCCATAAGCTTCTATAAAATATCGAAATGGAAATCGATCCGCTACTACTATCGTTTTATTCGTTGCATTTTGTACAACTTCCATAAATGCAGCATCAAGGGCCTTTAGTTCTTCAACGTATGCCTTTGTATTAGCTTTTATCGACAATGCATATTCCTGCATATTTTTTTCTTCCAAAAGTTTGATACAGGTTTCGGATATTACTTCTGTTATAAGAGCTGCATTCATGGGATCTGTCCAAACATGCTCATCCCATTCTATTTCGTCGGAATCTTCATCCATGGTGTCCTCTTCATATAATGTCACCAAATCCAGCATTCGAATGACATGAACCGGACTATTCTCCATGGAGTCTAAAATCGAATCCACCCAGGTATCATTTTCACCACCAGTATAAATAAAAATATCTGCTTTTTGAATTCGAATTAAATCCTGCGGTGTAGGTTCAAACGAATGTACTTCCGCACCTGGTTTGAGAAGCATCGTAATATCGGCATAATCAGATGCAATACTTCTTGCAAAGTCATACGGAGCAAAAAAGGTTGTAACAATCTGCAAAGGTTTAGCAGTATTTGAGTCAATGTTTTTATACATACAGCCCGCTATTCCCATACATATACAAAACATCAGCACCAAAGCAATCATTGCAGAAATTGATTTATGTAACGTCTTACTCATTGACAATCTCCCGCTGACATTCTTTACAAATGCCATATAATACGGAGGATTCACACTGAAGCAAAAAGCCATGATGTGACATAATATGCCCGGAAACCTCTTCCATAAAACCACAATCCAAATGAATAATTCGGTCGCATTTTATGCAATGAAGGTGCAAATGTTCCTTACATTCATTGTCTTCATCGCCAATATACTGGAATGAAGACATTTCGCCTTTTCTAGCCGCATATTTAATAATCTGACCATCCTCACTTAAATGGTTTAAATAGCGATAAATTGTTGAAGGGTTTACTTCTACGCCCTCAGATTTTAGAAAGGCATCAATATCGCCTTCCTTCACTACGCGATCCCCATTCGCTTTTAAAAACTCCAATATTTTTATGTGACTTGCAGTTGAATATTTGCTTTTTGCCATAGATCTCTCCAAATTGCAACTTACTTGCATTTTATAGTAGCAAGTGTTTTCTAATATGTCAATGCAAATTGCAACCTAATTGCAAATTAAGCCAAATCGAGCCATGAAACTGTATTTAGAACGATTGATTTTTAAAATTTCAAGTGTTATTATTTTAACGTATGTGTAAATATCTTTTTTATGCAAAAAGTTCAAAGGAGATTCGTTAAATGGCTAAGAATTTTAATGAGATTATGGAATTAGTCAAGAACTGTGACAAAAAGACTGTTGCTGTATGTGCAGCACAGGACGATGCAGTTCTCGAGGCTGTGAAAGCAGCAAAAGAACGTGGAATCGCAGATTCCATCCTGGTTGGTGACGAAGAACAGATTCTTGCGTTAATGAAGGATTTATCCATGAATCCTGCCGATTACAAGATTATTGATGTAAAGGACCCATATGAGTCCGCACTTGCAGCCGTTAAATTGGTTCACGACGGCGAAGCGGATATGTATATGAAGGGTTTGATTGATACCAAGGGCTTCTTAAAGAGTGTATTGGATAAAGAAGTTGGTTTAAGAACCGGCAAGCCGCTCTCTCACGTTTGTGTATTTGATACCGAAGGAATTGATCACTTATTATTTCTTACCGATGTAGCATTTATGACTTATCCTACTTTAGAAGATAAGGTTTCTATTATCAATAATACCATCAGCATCTGTGAAGCTTGTGGCGTTCCTAATCCTAAGGTTGCACCTTTGGCAGCTGTTGAAGTTGTAAATCCTAAGATGCCGGAAACGGTTGAGGCAGCTGAGCTGACAGCCATGAATGAACGCGGAGAAATCACCGGTTGTATCGTTGACGGTCCTCTTTCCATGGATTTGGCTACCTGTCCGGAAGCTGCTGTGCATAAGGGAGCTACCAATCGTAAGATTGTTGGTGATGCAGATGTTCTTCTTTTCCCTGATATCCATTCAGGTAATATTTGCTACAAGGCAATGGTTCATTATGCTAAGGTTGTTAATGGTAATATGATTACCGGTACCAAGGCTCCTGTTATCTTAACCTCTCGTTCAGATTCCTTCGAGGTTAAAG
>JAZUHV010000298.1:0-3609 GCA_045641925.1 Butyrivibrio sp. | reverse complement strand
TTATCAGAAATAATAAAAGCAAATGCGTCCCGATTCCTCGGGACGCATTTTTTAGCTGATCTTACGTTTTAAAGCGCAGGGTAACGGTTGTATCTGCATAGCTCTCCGGCGTGATGATGCTATCGGCCGTGTATGCGCTGTTGGCCTCGTCGAAGATATATCCGTCCAGTGCCAGCATGTCCACCAGCTCCGCCACAGAAATCTCTTCGGTATCCATCTCATAGGTTTCGATTTTAATCGTCTTCCACTGATAGGAGAAGCCGTATTTCTCCTTGACTTGCGCCTTTACGGTGATTGTGGTGGGCTTTTCTACCCAGATTGCAGTATATACCGCATCGGAATAGGCCATGGGCGGCTGGTCGGCGGTGACTGTTTCTCCCGCTTCATTGGTCCATCCGGTAATCATATAGCCTTCCTTCTCGGTCTTGGGGAAGGAAATGGCATTGCCGTAATCAATCACCTGGGTGGTAGTCTCTCCATCACCTAAATCAAAGGTGACTGTGACAGTCTCTGGAACCAATGCAAGCTCGAAGGTGGTGGAACCGTCTGCGGCAATGGAATCGCAGGAAATCGAACTGTCCTCATAGCGGATTTCATAATGCGTATAGGGCATTTTGCCGTCCAGATTGTATCCCGGGTTTGTACGAATCAGGTCATTTTCGCTTAGGTCGGCCACAATATCCGAAACCGAATCTTCGAAATAATAGATTCCGGAAATCACATCGGTACAATCCTCGTAATACTTGAAATTGCCGTATGGGTCTTTGTCATAGGGGAGCAGATAACGGATTTTCACGTCCACCAGGTTCCGATCCCAGAGGCCGAGATAGGTGGTGTTTTTCGAGGGCATGACAGTGGGAAGCACAGCCTCCTCACGGCTGTCTCCATCCAGTCTCCAGCCGCGGAAGGTAAAGCCCATGGCAGAGGGCTCCCCGGCAGGATAATCCGCTTCGCTCAAGGCACTTCCTGCGGGCTTGCTGATTAAGAAGAAAACGCTCTCGTCCTTATTCAGGAACTGCATGGTTGTAACATCGCATACCCACTGAATCTGAATTTCACGCTTCAGGATATCCGTATCGAAGGCGAAGCTGTCGCCCTTCCATTCCAGAGTCATGGTAACCATGCCCTCTCCGGCAGTGGCTTTTTTATCATGATCCAGAATCAGCAGATGTTTTCCGCCCTCATAGGCGTAGGAAAATGCGTCATCGTCGAAGGTGACATTGTAATTTTCCAGAAGGGACGCATCTGCCTTGCTGACATTGGATATGGTGCCGGATTTCATGTCCATGGCGCTCATCAATGCCACGCCGTTGGGAATGACCGCTTTCAGATTAGCTTTACTGAATTCTGCGAAGAAATTATTGGATTCATCCCCGGCTTTATAAGCAAAATCTGTGGTAATGCTCTCCGTTCCCAGCTTGAAGAACGGGTATTCGTTTGAGGTAATCGGCCTTTTGTAGGAAATCTGCCCGTTTGCCATCTCTGCAACAAAGGTGACGTTCACGTAGCCGCCCGCATCTGCCAAAAAGCCTCCCGCAAAATACACATGATCCTTGGAATAGTCTTTTTCGATATTCGCGACTTCGATTCCACCGTAGAGGAAGCCCATCATGCGGCCGTAAAAGCCGCCCTCTACCTCAAATCCCACACTGTCCAACCTTGCGTCAAACAGCCCGGCCATGATTTTCAGGCGCAGCCCGGCTCGTATGCCCACCGCTCCGAAGAGATATACATCCAGACGGAAGGTTGAACCATTGGTTTTCTCCATGTGTTTTGCGTTGTCAGAGCCCTCATGGAACAAGAGATAGCTGAAGGTATCAATGCAGGAAATCTCATAATTGATTGCCGTGCCGATTGCCACATGGAGCTCGGCGGATACAACAAAGTCGGCCTTCACACGAAATGCGATATTGTGCAGGGGATCGATGGCGCCGTCCCAATCGAAGTTTTTTTTATCGATGATATCGACCCAGTCCTTGTGGTTGGCTGCATAGGCAAACGCGGCATATTTCTGTGCCAGAGTTCCGCCGCCGGTATCCTGTGCCGGGAAAATTTTGTCGTACTTTCCGCCGGCCTTCTTGACATATTCGGCAATGGTCATAACACGCTCTGATGAAGGTGTTTTCTCCACTTCGTCGTCCGGCCAATCCAGACCGGCCAGTTTTTCTTCCTCTGTCTTCTCCTTTGTGTTGGGAATCAGGGTGGCTACCGTTGTAAAGCCGGCGCCGATATAAATTCCGTCTGCATATTTTCCGGTAATGGTATAGTCATAGATGTAGGGGAAAATCCATGCATATTTCCACACTGTGCTGACATCCACGGTATAACCCATGACCAGCTCTGCTTCAAAGTAGAATACCAGATTCACCTTCAGTGCGGATTTTGCATTAGGATCGTCCTGCTTGATGGTAATGACGTACTTTGCGTAGGCCTCTGCACGAATGCCGGTGCCGTATCCCATTTTTCCTGCAAAATGGACAATATTCGGTGAGATTTGAACATCCGCATCTCCATCGACTGTTGCAGTTGCGTACAGGGCCGGGTCTGCACCGTTTGCCAGCGCCTCATAGTCCGAACCGCTTAAGGAAACGCTTTCATCCTCGCCAAAATAAAACTGAAGGCTGTTGACATCCGTATCTGCAAAGGCTTCCTTTACATCCTCCGTGTCCAGCACTGCCTCCACAAGCTCATAGGTGGATGCGGAAAGCATGCCGTTGTCATTCAGGTCCGAAAGAATACCGGCCTTGACTTCCTCCTCATCATAGGCGCTGAGGATTTGCTCCTCTGTCAGCTCCGCTGTCCTGTAAACGTCCATACTGGACATCATTTCGTCCAGAGATACCTCGGTATATTCCACGGTAACCGTGTCATTGTCTTCGCCTTCGGAATAAAGCACATCTGTGACCTTGGCATAAGCCGTCACTTCGCCGTCCTGCGGGCTGCCGTTATAAAATGCAAGGAAATCGCCTTCATCAATCTGGGTGTTTTCATCCAGACCCAACTGGGCGAATTCACCGTCCGATGCAAAGAGAAGCTCCTGATGCTCGAAGGTCATCTCGCCCTGACCGTCTGAAAATGCAGCCTCCTCCTGAACCGGAATCACATCCGGCATAAAGAGAATTTCCTTCTGATCTGCGGATTGGTAGTAATATTCTGCCGTGCCGTCCCCATTGTCCTGCACATCTGTGATTTCCACGTAGGAGACGCCGCCTTCACTGTCCTGAAGGGTCCTCTCGGTAGGCTGCGTTCCCTCATACACCGCGATTAATTCGCCGCTTAGATAGCTGCCCTCGTCGGCGGTGAAGCTTCCCACGCCCTTGTTATCCTCGGTAATCATGCCAAGGGCTGTATTGTAGCCAATGAGGCCGTCAAACAGCTTCAGCTGGTCGGCATCCTCTTCACTGAGGGTATCCGCGCTGAGGAACCGGATACCCGAACGCAGGCGGGCATTGAATACCTCTTCCCCAGCGGTGGTGAGATTGTAAGTGCGAATATTGTCCTCGTAGCCGTCAAAGCTCAGGGCCGAATCCTCCAGAGTAATCTGGTAAACATCTCCCTGCTTAAATCCGTCCTCCGCATAAATCTCAAAATATCCGTTTTCACCCTCTG
>JAZUHV010000297.1:0-6226 GCA_045641925.1 Butyrivibrio sp. | reverse complement strand
GCTTATATGATGGCAATTTTAACAGATAATTCTTTGAAGCATCCGCCTTTAGAATGTGTTTTTACAGTAAATGAAGAGGTTGGACTTTTGGGTGCCTCTGCATTGGATAAATCCGTTTTGAAAGCAAAAATAATGTTGAATTTGGATTCGGAAGATGAAGGGATTTTTACCATTGGATGTGCAGGTGGTGTTCGCTTGGATTGTAAAATTCCAATGAAGACACAGGACAAGAATCCAGCTTTTTCAACATATGCTTTAACCGTAAATGGTCTTCAGGGCGGACATTCCGGACAGATGATTGGCACTGGAAGACCGTCAGCTATCTGCTTATTAGGGCGCGTTTTGGACCGTTTATCAACACAAATTTATTATCAGTTAGTTTCTATGAAGGCTGGTGAAGTAGATAATGCAATTGCACCAAAGGCGGACGCAATCATTACGATGGCAAAGGATGATGCGGATATTGCTAAGTCAATTCTTTTGAAGGTTTTAGAGGAATTACTTGCTGAATATAAGGGAACTGATGATGATATTTCTTTATCCCTTGTTGAATCTGGTAATGAAGTTACAGAGGTTCTTTCTAATGATTCGACCATGAAATGTATTTTCTTTTTAAGAAATATGCCATATGGGGTAATGGCTAGAAATGCATTTGATGTAAAGATGGTTGAAACTTCCTTGAATCCTGGCGTGCTTCGTTGTAATGCAGATGAATTCTCTTTGGGATTTTCCATTAGAAGTTCAATCGAATCTGCAAAGCATGATTTACAGAATCGTTTGGTGTATTTGACTGAATTTTTGGGTGGTGATGCACAGGCAAGCGGAGATTATCCTGGATGGGCATATGATCCAGATTCAAAGGTTCGTCCATTAATTGATCGGTTATATACAGAAATGTTTGATAAAAAAGCTGTATTTGAAACCATTCATGCGGGGTTGGAATGTGGTCTGTTTTTTGAAGGGGTACCAAATTTAGACATCATTTCTTATGGACCGGATATGAGAGATATTCATACCTTTGATGAGAGGTTATCTATTTCATCATCAAAAAGAATGTATGAATTAACACTTCGAATTTTAGAAGAATTGTAAGGTATAAAAAAGGGGTTAAAACTATGGAAATTCAATTGTGGAAAGAAATCCTCACGCCATATGATTTGGCGGTTGAGGAACTTTTGGTGAAGTTTAATCATATCATTAAGGAATATCATTCCAGAGATATGTATTCGCCTATCGAAACAGTTACAGGACGTGTTAAGAGCATTTCCAGTATCTTGGAGAAGTGTCATAAGAAAGGCGTTCCTCTTGATGAGGTGACCAACCGTTTATATGATCTTGCCGGCATTCGTATTATGTGTCAATTTGTAGAAGATATTTATAAGGTTGTTGAAATTATTAAAGCCCGCCGTGATATGGAAATTGTGGAGGAAAAGGATTATTTAAAGAATCCGAAGCCGAGTGGTTATCGAAGCTTTCATATGATTGTGAAATATGCAGTTGAAACGATGGATGGCACAAAGGATATTTTTGTTGAAATTCAGGTTCGTACTATGGCCATGAACTTCTGGTCAACTATCGAGCATTCTTTGCAATATAAGTATCGCCATAACATTCCGGATGCAATCCGAAGCCGTCTGAACGAATCCGCACAGGCAATATTGACGCTGGATCAGGAAATGTCCTCGATTCATGAAGAAATTATGGATGCACAAAGTAATTTTATTGTGCATGCCAATATTATCACTGAAATTCTGAATAACATTCAGGACCTGTATAAGGTTGCGAATAAGAAAGAGGTTATGAAGATTCAGGATGAATTTTTTGAGGTTTATAACAAAGATGATTTGGCTGAATTACGTTCATTCGCAAGACAGTTGGATATTATCGCGGAAGGATATAGAGCACAAAGCTTGAGTTAATATGCAGGATAAAACAGCAAAACTACCGGAACAATTTAAACAGAATATGATTGAACTGATTGGCGAAGAGGAATTTAAAAAATATTTGGCCTGCTTTGACCATTCCAGAATGTTTAGTTTACGTATTAATACCAAAAAGATATCTGTTGAAGATTTTCTGGCAATCTCACCTTTTGAACTAAAGCCAATTCCATGGATTCCTAATGGATTTTACTATGATAAAGATGTAAATCCTGCAAAACATCCTTATTATTTTGCGGGTTTATACTATTTACAGGAGCCAAGCGCAATGACGCCTGCGCATGTATTGCCGGTCGAAAAAGGAGAACGCATATTGGATTTATGTGCAGCTCCCGGTGGAAAAAGCACTGCTCTTGGTGCCAAGCTTAGCGGTACAGGTCTTTTAGTATCTAACGATATCAGTGCATCCCGTGCAAAGGCCCTTTTAAAGAATATAGAAATATTTGGAATTGACCGTTTACTGGTGACCTGCGAATATCCCGAAAAACTAGCCACGGTATTTCCGGAATATTTTGACAAGATTCTGGTGGATGCGCCTTGTAGCGGCGAGGGTATGTTTCGAAAAGAAGGAAAACTGATGACAAGCTGGTTATCGGAGGGACCGGATTTTTATGCACCGATTCAAAAGGGAATCTTAAAGGCTGCTGCAAACATGTGTAAACCGGGTGGAATGATTCTTTATTCAACCTGCACATTTTCTAAAAAAGAAGACGAAGACAATATCTTTGAATTTTTAGCTATTCATCCCGAATTTCACACAGAGCGTATTTATGATTATGAGGGCTTTGTGCGAGGATTTGGCTTAGAAGATGCAATTCGCCTGTTCCCGCACCATTTAGACGGGGAAGGACACTTTGTTGCATTGCTTCGGAAAGATGGTGAACTGGCAGAAAATTCAGTTCCATTTGCAAAAAATAATTTTAAAATGTCGCAGGAAATGGATGAATTCTTTAAGCATTGTACTTATGATTTATCAGATTTTGTTTTAACGCAACAAGGTGATATGGTTCTTGGATTGCCTAAAGAGGTTTCGGCTATAAAGGGATTGCGCTTCCTTCGGTCTGGTATGCTTTTAGGCGAAGCTAAAAAGAATCGATTTGAGCCAAGTCAGGCACTTTCTATGGCAATTACAAAGGATCAGTATGATACTACTTTAGATTTAAATGCTGACGATCCGCGAACCATCAAATATTTAAAGGGTGAGACGATTGAGGCCGAAGACAGTGAAGTGATTGGCAATCAAAAGGATGTATTAATTTGTGTGGATGGTTTTCCTCTTGGTTGGGGACGAAATACCAATGGTACAATCAAAAATCGATATTTGCCTGGTTGGAGATGGATGTAATGAAACTTCGATTAGATAAATTTTTGTGTGATATGGGCTGCGGTACTCGCTCAGAGATTAAGAATGCGTGTAAGGCAGGACTTATTATGGTGAATGATACCATTGCGAAGAATCCGGCCTTAAAAGTAGAATTACATAAGGATAATGTATTCTTTCGTGGTGAGGAAATTGTATATTCTGAATATGAATATTTTATTTTAAACAAACCGCAAGGGGTTATTTCCGCATCCGAAGATCCTAAAACCAAGACAGTTGTGGATTTAATTACTACGTCAAAGCGTAAGGATTTATTTCCTGTCGGACGTTTGGATAAGGATACCGAGGGTTTGCTGATTATTACCAATGATGGTATGCTGGCACATGATTTACTTTCGCCCAAAAAACATGTTAATAAGACATATTTGGTGCATACGGACCATGCATTAACCGAATCCCATGTAAAGATGGTTTCTGAGGGAATTCAAATTGAAGAGGATTTCATAACGAAGCCGGGTACGCTTGAAATTTTATCCTCATCGGAAGATTGGTCCATAGCAAAAATCACAATTTCTGAGGGGAAGTTTCACCAGATTAAGCGCATGATGGAACGGATGGATAACACGGTAACCTTTTTAAAGCGTATTCGTATGGGACCAATTGAATTACCTTTAGATTTAGATACTGGTTCATACCGTCCATTAACGCTAGCAGAAATTAAATTATTAAAATCTTTTACAAATAAGGAACCATAACAATGCTTAATAATGTTCAGGCAGTATTATTTGATATGGATGGAACCATTATCGATTCTATGTGGATGTGGCATGAAATAGATTTGGAATTTATGACGAGCCATCAGATTCCAATTCCTGACAATCTTCAAAAAGATATTGAAGGAAAGAATTTTTTGGAAACCGCAGAATACTTTAAAGAAACCTTTTCGCTAGTGGAAAGCACAGCACAGATTATGCAATGCTGGAATGATATGGCAATGGATAAGTATCGCCATGAGGTTCCATTAAAGCCTGGTTTTGCAGAATTTTTAAAAAATTTGAAGGAAAAAGGATTTCGAACAGGGATTGCTACAGCAAATTCCAGAGAGCTTGCCGAAGCCTGTTTAAGTGCACATGGTATATTACAGGACTTTGATGTCATTATGACTGGAAATGATGGCTTAAAAGGAAAACCAGCGCCGGATATTTATCTGGCATGTGCGAATGCGATTGATGTTTTACCTTCTAATTGCCTGGTATTTGAAGATATTTTAAATGGCATTGAGGCGGGCCATCGCGCTGGTATGTCAGTTTGTGCTGTATATGATAAAGATTCCGCTGACACGGATGATCAAAAGCGTGAGGCTGCCGAATATTATATTCATGACTATACCGAAATAAAGGATTTCTAGGATGAAAAAGATATATGTAAAAGGACAACCCGGATATTGTTTACATCATAAAAAAATCTACGGATTAATTTCTCTATTGGGATTTTTAATGATTATTGCAATATTTACTGTGAGCTATATTGTATTAGGCACCGCAAAAAATTATTTTAATATTGCTTCCGTAATTATTTTGCTTCCAACGACTAAATTTTTTGTTCAATATTTGATGCTTCCATGGAATTTTAAAATTAACGAGCAGAAATTTGAAGAAATGAATACAATGCTGGGTGCCATTCCGACTTATTGTGAACTATTGATTACCGGAGCCGAAACACGTTTTGAGATTCTGTATCTGGTCATTGGTCCGAATGATGAGATACTTGCTTATACATCGAATTTGAAATCTAATACAGAAAAGTTTAAAACAGCTATTACGAATTTCTTGAATTATTATCAGTTCGATGCGAAGCCGCAATTGTTTCTAAAAGAAGACGAGTTCTTTGATGAGTGCTTAAAACTAGCTTCAAATTATCCTGAAATCACAACGGATCAAGTGGAGCATATGAAACTTGTATATGAAAAGCTTTCCATTATGTCTATTTAGGTGAGTGGATAACAATGCAGGAATTTTTAATCGAAAAGAATGACGCCGGGCAGCGTTTGGATAAATATTTATTTAAGCTATTGCCAGGTGCAGAACATAGTCTGTTGTTTAAACAGATGCGAAATAAGAATATTGTTTTAAATGGTAAAAAATGTAAGGGAAATGAAATGCTTTCTCTTGGTGACTGTGTAAAAGTGTTTATGGCCGATGAAACAATTACCAAGTTTCGGGGCAGTGAGAATACAATCAGGACAGTTACAGCATCAAAAGATTTCCTTTCCGTAATTTATGAGGATGAAGATATTTTAGTAGCGGATAAACCTTGTGGCATCCTTACACAAAAAGCGGAACCAAATGACCTCTCCATGAATGAGTATTTGCTTGCTTATTTAGAAGGCAAAGGATACGAAGCCGGAAACACATTTCGTCCTTCCTTTTGTAATCGATTGGACCGCAATACCTCAGGTCTGTTACTTGGCGCAAAGTCCCTGACTGGCGCACAATATCTTTCGGAAATATTAAAGAATCGTTCCTTGGAAAAATATTACTATGCCGTTGTATGCGGAAAGGTTAATCAAAATGTTTCTCTAAAGGGGTATTTGATTAAGGATGAAAAGACAAATACCGTAACGGTTTCTGATCATGAAGTTTTTGGAGGCGTTGCGATTGAAACAGAATATCGGGTTTTAGAGGTGAACGCATCCTTGAATCTTTCTTTACTGGAAGTTCATTTGATTACTGGAAAGACGCATCAGATTCGTGCACATTTAGCTTCCATCGGACATCCTATTCTTGGAGATATGAAGTATGGGTCTAAAAAGCGGAACCAGGAATTTCATTTGAAGTATCAGCTATTGCATGCCCATCATGTAATTTTTCCGGAGTCAAATGGAAATTTTTCTTACTTGAATAAGAAAATTCTTATTAGTAAGGTTCCTTCTGCATTTCATAATTTTTTTGAATTTTAGCGGAGA